>SVEA01000038.1 GCA_015057615.1 Lachnospiraceae bacterium
AAGGTGCGTAGCACTTATTCTGATACAAGATATTGCTTGGTAAGCGAGCTTACACATCAATATCTTGTACCAGAAAATCACCTTCGGTGCTTTTGACACCTTAATCTTGATAAGTAATAGGAAGCATATTTCATTCGCAAAACGCAGTCCCGCAAAGTATTGCTCAAAACGCAATACTTGGGTTGAAGTACGTAATGGTACATAAGACCACAAAATACGTGGTCTTAATACCAACGACTTCAAACAGTTGCGCATTAAAATATTGCTTCCTATTACTTAATGTTTTCTTTGATTTGTACAAATTGAAGAAGTTTATAAATCGACTTGACCCTCAAATGCTCCTTTTTTCTATGACTTAGGAACTCCGATCGTAACAAATTATTGACATTATGCACAAAATTTCATAATATAATATATTTGATGGTATAAAGTATACCAAAAAAATATCAGATAATACAATATTGATATTTAATAGGAAAGGAACACCAACAGTTAAAACGAGACGAAGGATAAGGGAGGAGGTTCCGAAAGATGAAGGAAATTACGAAAAACAGAATTAAAATACGAGGGAAACGTAGTTACCAAAAGTTCATACTATTCACGTCCATCCATTCCATGCTAATGCTTACGATCGGGGTTGTATGCATTGCATCGGCGGGGATCTGGTATCTGGTACAGAATTATCTGATTCGGGTAAACAAGGAGCTATACGGCATACAGAAGGATTCCGCGGATATCTATGTTTCCGGGGTGGAGGAGAAGCTGTCGAACTATATAACGGCAATGGGAGTGGTTTCCATGAGCAATGATTTGCGGGATTATATTTTTACTCAGGATGTCAGCCGTTCGGAAATGGTAATGCTAAGTAAGGAGCTGGGGCAAAGAATCAGTGAAATGACATTTTTTCTATACCAGTCCCAGGAGGTCATAAGCCAAAGGCTATATACCTCTCTTCCGGGGGATGGCTATTACTTCTGGGATATTAGTGAGGTGAGGGAGAAGGCATGGTTTCAGGATTTAAAGCAGAAAAGCCCCCAGTGGTGGTACCGCTATTCCGATGTGACCCATAGCTACCACCTGACGCTAGCCGGGATCATCAATAATTATAACTCAAAATCTGAAAGCTGGGGGGAAGGCTATTGCTGCCAGACCATTACGGTGGATGCCGGTACCCTGTTCCTGCCCTATAAGGGGTCCTATAACAGCATTTATCTATTTGATAATAAAAGCGGCGACATGATCTATGACTATTCTTATAAAGAGGGAAAACACGACGCTGCTTTCGCGAGGGAATGGATCGATGAGACTTATCACAGGGGCGAGGACCACTTCGAACTACCGGAGAAGGTGAGGTTAAAGGATGCGCAGGGGAATACGGAAAGCTATCAGGTTCTGACAAGAAAGATCAATGTCATAGATGCGACCGCTGTGTTTATGTTTAACCCGAAGCAAATGGAAAAGCCGGACGGAGTGGGTGCAATTTATGCAACCGTAGGATTGCTTGTCGTTATGATGCTGCTTCTGATCCTGTCAAACCGGATGTATAACCGGAAATTAAATATGCTGATCGAACGGATGGATAATTTTGATGAAAAGGCGGAGCCCCTAGAGCCTATGGGAGGGAAGGATGAGCTTGCCCGTATCGAGAGGCACCTGATGAAGATGCAGAAGCGAATCCAGACCCTGATTCAGGAGGAGTATACCACGAAGCTGCAGATGATGACGGCACGGGAACAGGCACTGATGTCCTGCATTCATCCGCATTTTCTCTATAATACGCTAAACATAATTTCAGCAATGGCATGTATGGAGGGGGCGGACAGTACCGTGGAAATGATCGCGGCATTATCCTCTATGTTCCGGTATTCTTCAGATGTTTCCAGGCGGAATGTCACTTTAAAGGAGGAACTGTCAAATATATCGGATTATCTGTATATACAGAGCATACGGCATAAAAATGCATTTACCTATCGTGTGGATGTTAAGGAAGAGTTCTGTGGATATCAGACGCCGAAGCTGATCCTCCAGCCTTTGATCGAAAATGTATTAAGCATGGATTCAAAAATCAGATGACGGAAGAGGGAGGAGGCAGAATGCTTCATATATGGGCAGAGAAAGCAGGGGAGAATCTTATCATTTCCATAAAGGATAATGGGGTGGGGATACCTGCCGAAGAGCTTTGTAAGATACAAAAACGTATCGAAAAACAGGATGCGCAGGCGGTAGAAATGGCGCCGGATAGCGGCAGTATCGGACTTTGGAATGTCCATCAGCGGATTCGTCTGCAGTACGGGCCGGGATATGGCCTGCAGATCACAAGCGGGGAAAAGGTAAAGGGAGCATGTGTATCCGTTCGTATTCCCTGTCGAAAAATGTCATGATAATGGTGGTGAAAAGATATGCTAGGTATATTAATTGTGGATAATGAGGAGCTTGCCTGTGCGGATATCTTATATAAGGTGAGCCGGAGCGGTTTCTACTTTAAATGGATCATGGAGGCTTCCTCGGCGGAGGAGGCATTGGAAAAGATCAGGGAATATAAGCCGGACATCCTGCTTACGGATATTATCATGGGGGAGATGAGCGGCATGGAGTTGGTGAAGGAGGCAAAAAATTATGTGCCGAACATTGCAGCCGTTTTGATTTCCGGCTATTCGGAATTTCATTATGCCAAAAAAGCCATAGCGTTAGGTGTAGTGGATTATCTGGTGAAGCCTGTCCGGCAGGAGGAGATAACCGATGTGTTATCCAAGGTCATTGCAAGAGAAATGCATCGGAGAAATCTGCTGCAAAGTCCTGCAGGCGGTGAAAAATCCGAGGATCACAGGTTAAGTGAGAGCCAGAGAGAGGAGCTGACCTCCTTTTTATACGGCACGAAAGCAAATCCTGGTTTTTCTTTGAACGAAATTTATCCTGGCACCGCAAGGTATTTCCAGATCGGCGTGTTCCGGATATCGGCAAAGCTGCATTTTAACCGACTGCGGCAGATGATACAGGATATCATAGGGGAGGTCGGGGGACCGTGGTTTCTTACCTTTTACAATCCAGCCCCCAGCCGGCAGATTACCATAATTGCGGCATCTCCCGAGAAGGACCGTAAAAAAGCCGAGAAAATACTTTTGGGCAGTTTTGGGGAAATCAATTGCAGAATTCACAAACAGCTGGATATCGTATTATTTGGCGGAGTATCCGGAGTAGAGAAATCTCTTTCCGGAGAACTGCTGACGCAGGCAAGGCAGGTGCTTGATCTGCGCTTTTCGGTGAAGGGGGATAGCGGCGGCCGGACTTTCTACTGGCGGGAATGGGAAAAAGCGGCGCTGCCAAAGCTTCCGGAGGAGGATTTTAAGCTGTATCAGAGGCTGCTGACAGCAGGGGATCTAAACGAAGCGCTTGCAACGGTTCGGCGAATCTTTTCTACGGATGTGCCCGAGACGGCAATGCATATCCGTCTCATTTATATGGAGCTGATCTGTATCCTGGCGCGCACCTGCATCAAAAAGGCGGGTGGAGGCATTGTGTCCATGCTTGGTCCGGAGTGCCTGTCTGGCGGAATCATAGATAAGTTCGACAGCAGGGAAGAACTGATCGACAATCTGTGCAGAACCATAACCACGGCACTTGGACAGTGGGTGGCGGTTACTGCCGATACCAGGTCGGTTCTGATGGTGGTCAGAAGCTACATTGAAAATAATTATACCAACCCTGAAATAGGTACGAATTTCCTGTCCAAGGAGTTTTGTATTTCGCTTGGTTATCTTTCCACTTCCTTTAATAAGGAGTTTGGGATTCCCATTACGAAGTATATTATCAAACTGAGAATGGGCTATGCGAAGCGGCTTCTTAAAAAAACAAGCTTGTGTATTCATGATATCGCAGAAAATTGCGGCTTTCGTAATGTGAGCTATTTTATGCGTACGTTTAAGAAACAGGTTGGCTGTACACCCAATGAATTTCGTGAAAAACGACAGGGGATAGTTGTGAAACCCACAAAAATAATAGTGAAAAATTCTAAAATACGAGGATAAATGCAAACATATTTGTTGCAAATCACAACAAAAGGAAAGAAGTGCATAGGAATCAGGAAAAAAGTTGATATTCAGAAAACAGAAAAAAGGGTAAAATTAGTTTAGAGAAGAGCAGAATAGATTACTACAAGTTCTACAACATTAGAAAGGAGTGAAGGTTATTTGAAAAGTACCATAACAGGTTCGATATCCAGACATGAGAGGGCGAGAATAGTATGGCGGCAGATTATGAAACACAAGATGTTATATCTGTTTATCCTTCCCTGTGTGGTTTGGCTGCTGGTGTTTTGCTATTATCCGATGTACGGCGCACTTTTAGCCTTCAAAGACTACAATTATAATTTAGGTATATTAGGAAGCCCCTGGGTGGGACTCAAGAATTTCAGAGAATTTGTGAGGTCTCCGGAATTTTGGATGGTCATGAAAAATACCGTTATTATTAGCGGACTTAAGCTTCTTTTCGGCTTTCCCGCCCCGATTATTCTTGCACTGCTCCTCAATGAGGTAAAGGCAAGAAAATTCAAACGGGCGGTGCAGACGATGAGCTATCTTCCTAACTTTGTATCCTGGGTCGTGGTGGTCAGTCTGATGACCATTATTTTTACACCCTATGGAGGAATTGTCAATAACATACGAAAGGGCTTCGGACTGGATTCTATCTTTTTCATGGGGGAAAAGGCTTATTTTTATCCGATGGTGGTGCTCTCCGATATCTGGAAGAATGCCGGATGGGGCTCCATTATCTATCTGTCGGCACTTTCCGGAGTGAGCCAGGAGCTCTACGAAGCGGCAATGGTAGACGGTGCAGGACATTTAAAATGTACCTGGCATATCACGTTACCCTCCATTAAGGGAACCATTGGAATTATGTTTATATTTGCGGTGGGTGGGATTTTAAATGCCGGTTTTGATCAGGTTTTTCTATTACAGCAGCCGGCAAATACGCAGATTTCGGAAATCCTTGACACCTTTGTATTAAAAACCGGCTTAAATTACGGCAGATTTGAGTATGCTACGGCGATTGGTCTGTTTAAATCCGTATTTGCTTTTGCACTGATGGCAATAACAAATAAGATTTCAGATAAATTCATGGAGGTAAGCATATGGTAGCGGGCAGCATGGGCACGCAACTTTGAGCCTGCGGCACAAAGTTTGCAGGTGGTCAATGAAAGGGCATGGTTATTAAAATGAAAATAAAAGCATCAAGGTCACGAAAAGTGTTTATGGTCTTTAATTACATATTTCTTGCATTATTTGGCTTTATTTCTTTATATCCTTTCTGGTATGTGCTTGTGGCATCCTTAAATACGGGAAGAGATTTTGTCAAAGGCGGGGTATACTTCTGGCCCCGTGAATTTACCCTGGAGAATTTTGCACATGCCTTTAAGGACTCGCGCATTTTTGATTCTTTAACGATCTCGACGGCAAGAACTCTGCTAGGGGTATTGCTTGGCTTGTTTTTCACGGCGCTGATCGCTTATGCGCTAAGCATTAAGACACTGCCCGGAAAAACATTTTTCACATTCTTTTTTTACTTTACCACCATATTCAGCGGCGGAATGATTCCGTATTATATGCTGCTCCGGGACATGGGACTGACCAAAAGCTTTTGGCTTTATGTCATCCCGACAATTTTCAGCTTTTTCAACTTTCTGCTGCTTCGGACGTATTTTGATACGATTCCGCCGGAGCTTAGGGAGTCGGCACAGATTGACGGCGCGGGAGAGGGGAAAATCCTGTTTCGCATCTATCTTCCACTATCGAAGCCTGTCCTGGCCACTTTGGCTTTATTTATCGGTGTGGGACATTGGAATGATTGGTTCATGGGAGCTTATTACCAGAGCAGAGCGGCTCTCTATCCGGCTGCCACATTACTGCAGAAGCTCTTAGGGGAAGCAACAGCATCCTCTACGATCAAGCTGGGGCAGGAGACGAATCTATCAGCGATGACCAGCTATACATCCCAATCCTTACAGATGGCGTTTGTCATGCTGCTCACAATGCCGATCGTGGTGGTTTATCCGTTTCTGCAAAAGTATTATGTAAAGGGTGTTATGGTTGGTTCTGTAAAAGGATGATGGTATGAGGGAGCTGCATAAAGCAGCCCATAAAAATCATACAGAATAGGACTTGAGTGTCAAAACGATTTGCACAATTTGTGTATTGACAAGTACATAAAACATATTTCACCCGCAACACATTGTTCCCAAAGTGCTGCATAAAACGCAGCGCTTAGATTGAAGTACGTAAAGATGCGTGCCAACGACTTCAAACAGTTGCGCATTAAAATACGTTTTATATTACTAGTATTTTTTCTTTGCTTTGTGCAAATTGAAAAAGTTGATTTTAGAAAATTTTTGCCACTCAAATCAAATTAAAAAAAGGAGAATCAGTATGAAAAAAAAGTTGCTTAGTATCTTAATGATTGTGATGATCGTAGCTTCGATGCTTTCCGGCTGCGGTAAAGAAAAGGATTCAAAGGATGCTTCACAGCCGATCGCTTCCAAGGGAGGAACGGATTCGGAAAGTACGGCAGAGGAGGGCGGACCGAAAAAGTTCGATGATGTTAAACTCAAGATGCTGGTTTGCTGGAACGGGGGATTCAAAACAGCATCCGATCAATACAACAATGAAGTGGCAAAAGCAATCCGGGAGAAAACAGGTGTCACGGTAGAATTTGAAGGCATCATGATGAGTGAGACAGAAAAACTGAATCTGATGTTTGCTTCCGGTGATATGCCAGATATGATCAATGCGCCTTATTGGGGCGGTAGCAGCGGTGAGACAGCGGTAATTAAAAAAGCCGGAATAGAAGGCAGGCTGCTTCCGATTGAAGATTTACTGCCAAATTACCCCAATCTGGCAAATGCGTATGATATCGGGGTCGTTTCCCAGTCTTACCTGGAAAATGATTTGGATTACAAGGAATTTGGCGGTCATAGATATATTCTGCCCCAGGAAACGCCGGGAGATACCGCCGATGTGACAAACTGGGCCTATGGTGTTTTTGTCCGCGGCGATGTGCCGGAAGCCTTAGGAATTGATCCTGCCTCGATTAAGACGGCAGATGATTTGTATGATTTTATGGTGAAGGCGAAGGAGTATGGATTTAAAGATGTCAACGGCAATAATTGTATCGTTGCAACAACCTACCACAACGGCTGGGACAGTTCGGGATATTCCATTAATCTTTCCAGCAAGAAATTCAGCAATTATAGGAAGCAGGAAGATGGAACCTATAATTACCTACCCTTAACAGAGGGTTGGACCAAAAGGAATCTTTTTATCTGGAAACTTGTGAATCAGGGATTGCTGGATGTGGAGTGCTTTAAGCAATCGGATTCCCAGGCCGATGAAAAGGTCGGAAACGGAACGGCATTGTTCGCATCGGCCCAATATAGCAGCGTAATTAATTCCACAAAGCTGACCGGTCTGTACAGCGCCCATCCGGAAATGCGCTATGTTCCTGTAGGACCGATGACCTATAAAGACGGGAAACCGGTGGTACAGCTTGAGCAAAACGGGCGTGGAGGCTCCCCTGCAATCATATTCCCGACCACCTGCTCCAACATTGAGGCGGCTATGACGTATCTTGACTATGTCAACAGTGAAGAGGGAGCCCGCTTATGCCAATATGGTATCGAAGGAGATACCTATACCATGAATTCGGATGGACAGCCGCGCCTTAACAGCGACCTGCTGGCAAGAAAGGCAGTAGGGGATTCTTCTGTGGATGATGAGCTCCGTGAAAAAGGCATTAGTTATATATTAGGCCGTACGCTGCAGGCGGATAAACGCTTCACCTGGTGGGGTGAAATCAATGCGGGTGATGCGGATGCGGCACCGCCGGAAATGGTGGAATATAAAAAGGCACGTCCGGTAGAACGTGTAGACGGATATCCACTGGAAGGGCTTGTAATCAATTATGAGAATTACGATAAGGTAAAGAAATTCGCATTCGAAGGCACTACCCAGACCGATTATGAGCAGCGTGCTTATTTTGCAGAATCAGAGGAAGAGGCACGTTCGATCCTGGAAGATTTTCAAAAATATATACTAACACAGGAGAATGGTATCTTTAAGGATTATCTGAACTATGTAACGGAATGTGCAAATTCCAGGGATGATATTCTGGATTAAGAAATCTAGTAGCATAGGACGCAATTTCCTACGATAATATATAGGGTTGCTGCAGATATGGGCTGCAGCAACCCCTTATGTGCTTTGTTTAGAAGGCTTTTGACACTCATATCTTTAAATCCATAATGCGCATAAAAACACACAGGAAGTAAGATAAAGACAGAAAGGATTGGAAGAAACATATGGCATATATCAGGGAACGTTCCCAGGAGCTGACGGGATATCAGGAAAGTGCAACCTGGCAGCCGAATATAGATATTCAATGTGATTTTGTCATGGTATACGGCATCGATGCCACCATGCCGGAAAGGGTACAGAAATTCAGGGAGAAAGGATATGTGGTCCACCTGATGACGGGGATTTCCTGGGGAGAGTATCAAGATTACCTGTATGGAAAGTATGACGGAAGAAACCATTGGGACGAAAGTCAGATGGACCGTTACGGCAAGCATATTAAGCATGGAAAAGAGGTTCCTTATATGTCTCCGACCATCGCCTTTGCAGAGTATCTGACGCAAAAGCTTAAGGCTGCCGTGGATGCGGGAGTAGAGGCAATCCATATGGAGGAACCGGAATTCTGGGATCGGGGAGGGTATTCGGAGGCTTTTCAGAGAGAATACCTGCTGTATTACCGAGAACCCTGGAAGGCTCCCCATAGCAGTCTGGATGCGAGATATAAGGCTTCTAAGTTAAAGGCATACCTTTATGCGAGAACCTTAGGCTATATCGGAAATGCATTGAAGGAATATGCCCTGACGAAGTATGGCAGAGTTCTCAGATTCTATGTTCCTACCCATAGCCTGCTCAATTACACCCAGTGGAAGATCATCAGCCCGGAGGGCGCTCTGATCGGTATCCCTGCGGTAGATGGATATATCGCCCAGGTCTGGACCGGTACCAGCCGTCCGGCAAATGTCTATGCGGGCGTGGTAAAGGAGAGAACCTTTGAAACCGCATTTTTAGAATATGGTATTATGCAGGAGCTGGTGAAGGGTACGGGAAGAAGAATGTGGTTCCTTCATGATCCCATCGAGGACAATCCGGAATATACCTGGGACGATTACCGCTATAATTATTTAAAGACGGCAATCGCTTCCCTGCTACATCCGGCTGTCTGCAATTATGAAATCTGCCCGTGGCCGAGAAGAGTATTTGATGGGGTATTTCCGCGCAAGGCAGGACTTGCCGGTGGAACGGTACCGACCTGGAATATGCAGGGAGCAAAGGCCATTCCTCCGGAATATGCTACTCTGCTTAATAGTATGGTGCAGCTGTTCGGTGATATGGACCAGGCAGAGTATTCCTTTGAGGGGATAGAGGAAGGGGTCGGCATCCTGATGTCGGATTCCGGACTGTTTCAGAGAAGCTATCCCGATGGAATCATCACGGAAGAAAAGGCTGCGGCTCTGGAGCATGCGATGGAGGCTTTGAAGGACCGGATGCATGACGGAGAAGATTGCTCTGTAGAAAGTCAAACGCTTATGGAAAAGGTGAAGGAGGACAAGGACCTTTATCAGAGCTTTACCCAGAGCAGCACCTTCCCCAATTTCTTTGGTATGGCAATGCCCTTATTAAAATATGGGCTTCCAGTACGGCCGGTGCTACTGGATAATATCCGAAGATATCCAGGATATTTTGATGATTACATGACACTAATTTTAAGCTATGAGTATATTAAGCCGGAATCCCCGGATGTCAACAATGCGCTTGCGGCATGGGTGAAAAGCGGCGGTTCCCTTGTGTATATCGGAGACGGCAGCGATCCCTATCACCAGGTTGCGGGTTGGTGGAACCGATCCTCTTTATCTGCGGGTGGAAAAGGAGGCTATCCGAATCCTTCGGAGCATTTATTTGAGATGCTGGGGCTTTCCGTGACACCGAAGGACGGCTTATATGAAGTTGGGAAGGGTCGTGTCATGGTCTGGAACCTGTCGCCGGCAAGGCTCTGCCTGACATCGGAGCTGGCAGGAGAATACCGTTCCCGATTAAAGGAGGTGCTGGCGCTTAGAGGCAGCGAATGGAGGTATACGAACCAGTTGACGCTGCGCAGAGGTCCCTATATTATTTCGGCGGTGATGGACGAAGGTGGAGAAGATATGCCGAGAGAAGCGCATGTTTTCAAAGGACTTTATGCGGATATGCTTGCGGGTGATTATGCGATCATAAAGGAAAAGAGCTTAACCAAAGATGAGAACACCATCCTATTTGACTTTTCAAAAATCGAAGAGGAGGACTGGAGAGTAATCGGCTGCTCCGCCCGGGTATTTTCCCTAGATCCGACAGAGGAGGGCACCGGCTTTACTATGAGGGTAAAAGCAGCGGATCGGCTGAAAGCCTTTCTGAGAATCCGACTTCCCAAACCAGTGGCGTCATTGGAGGCGGAGGATGAAAAGGGCAGAAAAGTTCCGGTAAAGTATACCTGGGATGAGGATACGCGGACGGAATTATTCTGCTACGATAGCTCCAATCAGGAAGTGTCAATCCGAGGGGTCTTCTAAAACAAGTACCTGTTGTTCAATACTTGGAGATATTGCAGAGGAGGCTTTTAACACCTCATATCAATTTATTATTCATTTTTCACAGGTTCTGTAATTAATACATCGGGTGAGCAGAAAACATTCCGGTATTTCTTACAGAACCTTTTAGCATGGATCATGATAGGGCAGTATCGATGGTGTGAAAAGTCGTAAAATCCTGGGAGCAAAAAGTCTCGTTTAAAAGCATGGCGGGCTTGCTGTTTTGCGGGGATAATGTGCACCACTTAAAGAAAATGACAACGGTAAAAGAAATATTTGCGGAATTGGTTTTTTAGTTATATATGTGAAGGTATTTTTGAAGTATAAGGATACGAAATAAGAAGCATAATGTTAATAAAATACTTAAGTTTACATGAGTCATTCTCCGAGATGCATACCTTGAAAAAAATTCAAAAAATGTTTGTATTATTGCGAAACAGCATTTAAAATAAAAATTGGGGAAAGAATTTTTACTATTCATAAAAATTTATAAAAAGGGGAGCGGTGGTTAAGTAAGTAACAATGAAATTGCATAGAAAGGTTGCATAAATTTTGAATGTATTTATTTCAAAACTCAAAGAAGTCTTATACTCGATTTTACCAATAACAATTATTGTACTGATTTTTAACTATACGTTAACTCCTCTGGGCTCGCATAACGTTAATCAATTTATTGCAGGCACTTTTCTTATGATTTTAGGAATACCGCTTTTTTTAGTAGGTATTGATATTTCCATTACACCAATCGGGGAACAAATAAGCGAACTCTTAATAAAATCAAATAAACTCTGGCTGATTTTATTCGGCGGCGGTATTTTTGGATTTATTGTTACCGTCTCAGAACCGGATCTTCATATCCTGGCGGGACAGGTTAGAGCGATTACAAACGGTGAATTTAATTCAAATTTAATGGTTTTTCTGGTTTGTACCGGGGTTGGCATCATGGTTTCTTTCGCGATATTCAGAATCCTAAAGAACATCTATCTAAAATATTTTATGACTATTATATATCTTATTATTTTCGTATTGGGATGTTTTACGCAGCCTGATTTTCTGGCAATTGCCTTTGATGCGTCTGGAAATACGACAGGCTCTGTCTCGGTACCGTTTATCCTTGCCATTGCAGTGGGAATTTCAGCCATGACCCGAAGCAATGAAAAAGAAGAAAACGATGGTTTTGGCATGCTTGGCATTGCTTCTGCGGGAGCAATCGCGGCGGTTATGCTTCAGGGGATTTTTAACCAGGCGGATTCAATCAATGCAAGCCTGGTAGCAGGGATTCCGGATACAAAAGGATTGTTTCAGAATTTAATATCTCAAATCCTGCAGTATGTACAGGAAGCATTTTTGGTGATTTTGCCGATTCTGGCGATTTATCTGGTGCTAAATTTTATATGGATAAAAACTCCGGTACGACAATTAAAACGGCTCTTAATTGGCGTTGTATACACCTATATCGGGCTGATTCTCTTCTTGACGGGGATTAATATCGGCTTCATTGAGGCCAGCCGCCAGATGGGTACTCAGATTGCAGCGTTAGATAAGCCATGGCTTTTGGTACTTGTCGGCATGTTGCTCGGATTAATTACAATTCCCGCGGAACCGTCTGTCCATGTTCTTACACACCAGATTGAGGACAATACCGCCGGTTCTATAAAATCATTTACCGTGATGATAACCCTTAGTTGCGGGGTAGCTGTGGCAGTCGGTCTGTCCATGCTTCGAATTCTAATTCCGTCTTTGCAGCTGTGGCATATTCTTCTTCCCGGGATGGTTCTTGCCATTCTGCTTTCCTTTATCGTTCCCGATATATTTGTCGGAATCGCGTATGATTCCGGAGGTGTTGCAGCAGGTACCATGACATCGGTTTTTATACTACCGTTTGCGCAAGGAGCTGCGGAGCACATTCCAAATGCCAGTATTGTACGGGACGGCTTTGGCATCATTGCTCTGGTAGCTATGACCCCCTTGATCGCGGTTCAGCTGTTGGGATTTATCTATGTATTAAAATCTCATTTACAAAAATCAAGTCGTAAAACAGAGACTACGGATAAGGAGGAATAAGGTATGGAAAATGAATTACTTCTTACAATTATCATAGAAAGCGGGAAGGGCAGCGCGGTTTTAAATTTCATGCGTGAGATGGGTATCCGAAATGCCATCTGCCTTTTGGGTAAGGGAGTCATACAGAATAAATTTCTGGAAATGATGGAAATCAATGAAGTGTATAAAGAGATCATATTAGCGCCGATACCTTTTAAGTTGCGCGATGAGCTTTTGGACAGATTGAAAACAAGGTTCCATTTGGAAAAGAAAAATCATGGTATGGCTTTCCTAGTCCCGCTGGCGGGAGCTTTACAAGATGCAGCCATGCACTGGGATACAAGCGGTTTATCCTCCGCGGTTATATGCGACTACACTGCAATCCTATTGATCGTAGATAAAAGCAGACAGGAAATAGCAACAGAAATTTGTCATAGAGCAGGATATTATGGGGGGATTGCTATAAAAGCACACGGTTCTGCAAGTAAGCTCAATATCGTATTGGATCGGATGGTTGAGCCGGAAAAGGAAGTTATGTTAATGCTATTGCAAACCCGACTTGCGGACCGGCTGACCGCAATCCTCAATGAACAGCTGCAGTTGGATAAGCCCAATACCGGTATATTGATCCGGATGGGTGTCAATCAGGTACTAGGCTATGTACCGGAATAATGTATTTGCCGAGGTGTGATGATAATGAAAAATTTCATGATTTTAGTGACCGTCCCTTTCGGACAGGCGAATAAGGTGATTGAGGCTGCAAACGAAGCGGGGGCGACTGGAATGACGATTATCCGCGCAAGAGGAAAAGACAATCCGGCTCCCCCAAAGCTATTTGGCCTTAATATGGAATCCGAGCAGGAGCTTATTTTGATTGCTCTGAATCAAAAGATCACCGCTGTAGTTTGTAACAGAATACGGAACGAATTCGTAACAAATAAGATAAATAACGGTTCCATTTATATATTGCCCATACAATAAGGGAGACGGTTTCTGTGTAGGGAAGGACAGGATGGCTTCTGACTCATGATGTCAGGCGACAACCTGGTTTCCGCCCTTTCTTTTTGCCTGGTACAATTTGCGGTCAGCCAGTTCCACGATCTCGTCCACCGAATTGACGCCATTTCCCGGATAAATCGTTTCAACTCCGAAGCTGCTGGTGATTTTTAATGTATTCTTATTAATGTTAAAATCGGTTGCCTCCACCATTTTGCAGATTCGATCCGCAATTTGTGCTGCGGCGGTATGATGGATGGAGGGGAGACAGATGAGAAATTCGTCTCCGGCATATCGTGCCGCCCAGCCACCTTCCTTTTGCACCTGTTGCTGAAAAATCCCAGCAATCTCTTTTAGTACTAAATCTCCTGTTACATGTCCGTAATTGTCATTGATATCCTTAAAGCAATCGATATCCGTATAAATAATGGATAAAGGCTCAGTTTTCTGAAAGGAACAGGCGAAATCAATCGGAAGCTGTTCATATATATATCTGCGGTTATACACACTCGTCAGTTCGTCCGTAATGGTCAATTTTCTTAAATGGCGAATTAAATGATCCTGTTCGGCGGATACGAGGGGGCCCTTATCACCATCTTCTAAGATTCGCTGGATCAATTCAAGACGACAAGAACGCCTCCCGACGGATACCGGCATTGTTATCGTGATGACCATGGAATGATCCGCCTCGCTAACGGCAAATACAGCATCACATTGCCCAGTATGGGAAATGGGGTTTTCTGTCAGCATGTCTGAATTCTCGCTGTCATATAAAACTTCTTCATTGGCTATATCCTTAATCCGGACAATCGAATAAAGTTTTTCGAGCATTTTTATAAATGTAATAACTTGATTTAGAGTTTCAAATATCATGTTAATCTTTCCTTTTCATCAAGGAGATGATTTCATGTCTAAATTATTTTCAAAGCTATTTGAGTTCCTATGGTCGATGATAGAAATTCTCCTTGTACGTTCCTTTCGTAAGCTATTTCTTAATGAATTCCGTAAGTATTAAGCTTCGCAAACCATGTATAAATAGTAAATCAGGGAATCCAACATAGCTCAAAGCACGATGGAGGCATTAACATTCATACCGGCCGAACTTAAGTAGATAATACGATCAAAAGTAGGGACTGCTTCTATTAGAGTCTGCATATTCAATAGGCTCTCGTTCACTTGTTTTCTCCTTTCCATGTGTTTGATATGTATAGCTTCCACAATAATTGGTATTCTATGAGTATATATTTTAGTATTCTTTTGGAATATTTTCAAGTCTTAATGTATTCTTTAAGATTACTCTAAAGGAGGCTTAGAGCATATCATGGTGAGAAATGAATTAGGTAATGCCATAAGAAATGCCCGTATGGAAAAGAAATTAACCCAAGAAAAGCTGGCTGAGATAATCAATATTTCACCGGTGCATATCAAGCAGATTGAGGCGGGAACCAGAATGCCATCTGTGGAGGTACTTTATAAAATTTCAGTTACACTAAATCTCTCGGTTGATGATGTTTTCTTCCCTGAAAAGCCCAATGCTAAGGAAATGCTGGGCAAAATAGAACGTATCCTGCGTGTTTGTACGCAGCATGATTTACGGGTGGTCTATGCTACCGCCTGTGCCTTAATTGATACGGATATACAAGAGTAAACCGTAGCCATGAAAATATGGTGAATCGGATGGCAATAAAAGGTGCGCCATAATCGGCACCTTTCGTTTGTATACTTTTTTTTGCACCTTTTTCGAATAAATTAAGTATCAAAAACATCTCTTCTATGACATTTTCCCTTATCTCTACTTAGAATATCAAATTTTCTTATTTGCATTATTCCGCTACAATAACTGCTACAGAATTTTTGGACACCCTTTGATTTTCGTATATAATATTTTATGAAAAAGGAAACAATCGGTGCAGAAAAGATTTACACTTTCTCCCTGCTATGGTATATAATGAAGATAATCTGAATTATCCTAAGAAGATGCAATAATTGAGTGTCATAAGTCGTTATATGATTTGATATGAGTGGGATATTATATATTCATGTTTATTTGACTTATGACATTTCGATCAGTGAATTACGGCATGGTTACTTATCGTTATACGAAAGATGTCTTTATCATGGAGGGAGTTTTGTATGGAAAAGAACGGAAGGGATGGAGATTCTCTATCGGCGATCTTTGTTATCTTTGGCGGAACCGGTGATTTGACGCATCGTAAGCTAATACCGGCATTATATAATTTGGTGATTGATCAGCTTCTTCCCAAGAATTTCGCCATTGTATCCGTGGGACGAAGGAATAAATCAGAGGAAGATTATAAGATAGATATGTACCATTCTCTGAAGGAGCATTCCCGGAATAAGGTGGATGAAAAGCATTGGGCAGAGCTTTGCGGTATGCTTCATTATTACCAGTTTGATTTTACGGACCAGGGAGGATATTTGGCTTTAAAGGATTACCTGGATGCGCTGGACTTAAAAGTGAAGACCGGAGGTAATCGGGTGTTCTATCTGGCAGTCGCTCCGGAGCATTTTGAAACCATCGTGACCGGTCTGCATAAAAGTAAGATGACGAAGAAACCGGGAGCGTGGAGCAGGTTGATCATTGAGAAACCTTTTGGCAAGGACTTAAAGACCGCCAGAAAGCTGAATAATAAGCTGCTCGAGGTCTTTGAAGAAAGCAGTATCTATCGTATCGATCATTATCTTGGCAAGGAAATGATTCAAAATATTATGGTACTGCGTTTTGGTAATTCCATTTTTGAGTCTATATGGAATAATAAATTTATCGATAACGTTCAAATCTCTCTGACAGAGAAGCTGGGTGTCGGCGCAAGGAGCGGCTATTATGAGAACTCCGGCGCGATGAGGGATATGGTGCAGAGCCATATTATTCAGATACTTTCCCTGGTTGCCATGGAGCCTCCCGTGAATCTCAAAACGGATTCAATTCGTACCGAGAAGCAGAAGGTACTGGAAGCAATCGAGGATATTACCACGGGCTTCCTTCGCAATAATGTGGTGTTCGGCCAGTATGGGAAAGGGATTATCGACGGCAGTCCGGTGCCGGGCTACCGCGAGGAGCCTGCGGTGCCTGGGGATTCCAATACGGAAACCTTTGTAGCGTTAAAGCTCTTTGTCAATAATTTCCGCTGGGCAGGCACCCCCTTCTACATTCGGACCGGAAAGCGGATGGGAACCGGCTCCGCAGAAATTGTGATTCAGTTTAAAGACCTTCCCAATATCCTATATTTTAAGGATAAGGAAGTGCAGGACCCAAATCTTTTAGTTTTGCGAATTCAACCGAATGTTGGCGTATTCTTTCAGTTTAATACGAAGGATTTTGCGACCCATAACGGTATTATTCCTACGAAAATGGATACCAGCCACTACAGCCCCACGCAGGGAAATACACCGGAAGCATACGAACGCTTACTCTATGATATCCTCCGGGGAGATGCCACTCTGTTTCCGAGATGGGACGAGGTCGAGGCTGCATGGGTATTTGCAGATAAGATTATTAAGTACAGAGAGAAGAAAATCTCACAATTTCCCAATTATGATGCCGGCTCCATGGGCCCGGTCAGTGCGTTCGAGCTGCTAGCAAGGGATGGCAGAAAGTGGTGGAATATATAAGGAGGAAAGGCTATGAATATGAATTCGTTTCAGATTTATGATATCTCTATGAAAATCACAGAAGATATGCCGGTGTACAATGGAAAGAAAGAAAAACTGCCGAAGATCATCGTGGAACGTGATTTTTCATCTGGCAGTGCTTATGAATCAAGGGTTGAGATGAATATGCATACCGGTACTCATCTGGATCGTTCCCTGCATATGATACCCGGAGGAACCAAAGTGGAATCCCTTCGGCTGGAGCAGGTAATAACCAAATGCAGAGTCCTGGATCTGAGCAGCTGTGTTGACAAAATTACCGCGGAGGATTTAAACGATAAAAATATTACGGAGGGTGATTTCATTTTACTGAAAACAAGAAATTCCTTCGAAGATATTTTAGAGGGTAAATTTATCTATGTCGATGCGTCCGGAGCAGAATATTTAATGGAGAAGAAAATAGAAGGCGTAGGGATTGATTCCTTAGGAATCGAACGAAACCAGCCGGAGCATCCGACCCATATCAGGCTCTTGGAGGCAGATATTGTGATATTAGAGGGTTTGCGCCTGAAAGAGATCGAAGAGGGAGAATATTTTCTGTTTGCAGCTCCGATTAATATTGCCGAGGCAGAGGCTGCTCCGGTACGAGCCGTATTACTTCGTTAATTCATACAAAAGTTCAAATGATCCATTAAAATTTTACAGCAATT
The DNA here is from genome assembly GCA_015057615.1 of Lachnospiraceae bacterium. Taxonomy (GTDB): domain Bacteria; phylum Bacillota; class Clostridia; order Lachnospirales; family Lachnospiraceae; genus Mobilitalea. The sequence goes on from SVEA01000038.1 coordinate 18,043, forward strand.
ATTTTATAGATTGCATCTCTTTACAAGTAACAAAATTCGACAAAACGAATATTATAGTATAGGAAGGCGATCAAAGAAAGCATTTAGATCTCCCTCAGGAATACAAGAAAAGGAGGTGCATGTATGGGCTGGAAATTAGAAAAAATTGATCTAGGCGGTTGCGACCGTATTAAACCGAATGAAGAAATCGATCTTTGCGTTGTTTTAGAAGAGGAGAAGAGAGCGGCAATCCACGGGGAGGTTAAGTTCCCAAATGGAAAACCGGTAGAAGGAGCCGTTGTTAAATTATTTAAAAAAAAGGAATCAAAAGGCTGCTACGATAATAACTGCGATTTAGAGCCGATTACCTTTACCTTTACAGACAAATGCGGACAGTTCTTATTTGGTGTAGAATCAGAAAAGGATTATGTAATAAAGGTGTTCTACTATAAACCGGAAAAGAAGAGAGAATGCAAAGAAAAAGAAGAAGAGGAAAAATGTTGAAAGTAACAAATTAGATAAATTGGAAAGTGAATCTGCTTGCCATGTATAGAAACGGGCTGCTTTCTTTGGCAGCCCGTTTCTATGCTTTTAGAAGCTTCGGAATTTGAAGTCCTAGCCAGAAAAAATCGGCGCCGTTCCTTCATTATCACGAACTGTAATGAACGGATTTTTTACTGAAAATTTTCAGCAAAACGTAATAGTTATACGATAAAAAGGTAACAATGTACCATAGCAGAATGCTGAAAAGGCGATGAAACAGATAAAAATTTGGTTATTATGGAAATAAGGAGGTATTGATATGGCAATGAAGAAGCTGGACAATTTTCAAGGCAGAAACAATAAGCGGTTAAAGACAACCGATCCTACAAATTGCGAGGGAACTGCAGCATGGCAGAATGCAGAGCGGAGCAATAAGGTAGATAAGGTGAATAAGCCTTCCATAGAGAATGTAGTTGATGCGAAGGATTGGGTAGATAATGGAAGTAAACTATAGTGCGCAAAAAGCCGCGCAGAAATGAGGTTGAAGGTGAAAGAATTTCATTCTTTCAACCGGAGATTTTGAAAGGAGCATGGTTATAAAAATGGCAAAAGTACAAATGACGGTGGATGGGAATACCGCAGCGGCGTATGCTGCTTATGCCTTTACAGATGTAGCTGCAATCTATCCCATTACACCATCCTCCACCATGGCAGAGGTAGTCGATGAATGGGCTGCCAATGGAAGAAAAAATATTTTTGGACAAGTGGTAAATGTTGTAGAAATGCAATCCGAGGCTGGCGCTTCCGGTGCATTCCACGGCTCCCTGCAGGGAGGAGCCTTAACGACGACCTTTACCGCCTCCCAAGGTTTACTGTTAATGATCCCGAATATGTATAAGACCGCAGGCGAGCAGCTGCCCGGTGTTATCCATGTAAGTGCCAGAGCACTGGCTACCCATGCACTTAGTATCTTCGGCGACCATCAGGATGCAATGGCAACAAGGCAGACCGGTTATGCCATGCTATGTGCCGGATCGGTCCAGGAGGTAGCGGATCTTGCTCCCATAGCGCATCTTGCTGCGGTCAAAGGCAGGCTCCCGTTTCTGCATTTCTTTGATGGCTTCCGTACATCCCATGAGGTACAGAAGATTGAAGTGCTGGAATATCGTGATTATGCGGAAATGCTTGATATGGATTCGGTAAAACGTTTCCGGGAAAATGCATTGACACCGAATCATCCGGTCATTCGCGGAACGGCACAAAATTCGGATATTTATTTCCAAGGAAGAGAAGCGGCAAATCCGTTCTATACCAATATTATTCCGGTAGTTGAAGAGTACTTCGGGAAAATGGAGAAGTATACCGGGAGAAGCTATGGTTTGTTTGATTATTACGGAGCGGAGGATGCGGAGTATCTGATCATTGCGATGGGTTCCGTAACGCAGGCAATCGAGCAGACGGTTGATTATTATAATTCTAAGGGAGAAAAATACGGTCTTATTAAGGTGCATCTATATCGCCCGTTTTCAACGAAGCATCTACGTAAATTAGTTCCCGATTCAGTGAAAAGGATTGCAGTGCTGGACCGTACGAAGGAGCCGGGATCTGCCGGAGAACCTTTATATACGGATGTTTGTACAAGCTTTTTGGGTATGGAGAATGCACCGGTCATCGTCGGAGGACGGTATGGTCTGGCTTCCAAGGATACTACTCCGGCGCAGATTGCTGCGGTATATGATAATTTAAAGCAGGATCATCCGAAAAATTCCTTTACGATCGGAATCCACGATGACGTCACCAATACCTCTCTCGAGATACCAAGGGAGTTGAATGTCGAACCGGAAGGAACGAAGGCATGCCAGCTATGGGGACTTGGTTCCGATGGTACGGTAGGTGCCAACAAGCAGGCGATCAAGATTATCGGTAACAACTCAGATCTTAAGGTACAGGCTTACTTTGATTATGATTCTAAGAAATCAGGCGGTCTTACGGTTTCCCATCTCCGTTTTGGCAATGAAGCAATCAAATCAACGTATCTGGTAAACCATGCAGACTATATTGCCTGCCACAACCAATCCTATGTGCATAAATATCATTTGCTGGAAAGTATTAAGGACGGCGGAATCTTTGCACTTAATACGCAGTGGAACGACGAGGAGCTGGAAACAAATCTTCCGAATGCGCTGAAAAGGCGGATCGCAGAGAAGCATGTCCGTTTCTATACCATTAATGCAATTCAGATCGCAGAGGAGATCGGACTCGGCAACCGTATCAATATGGTAATGCAGGGAGCCTTCTTTAAACTGACGAATATCCTTCCACTTGAAGTAGCGGTTAAAGAATTAAAAGCTGCAATTAATAAGATGTACGGCAAGAAAGGGGAAAAGGTAGTGAAGATGAACCACGATGCCGTAGACCTGGGAATTGAACAGATTCATGAGGTTAAGATCCCCGATAGCTGGAGGAACCGAAAGGATGAAGAAGAGACCGAAGTAAATGGTAAGGAACCGGAATTTATCCGGAATATCATGCGCCCTATGACAGAATTAAAGGGAGGCGACTTACCGGTCAGTGCATTTTCCGGAATCGAGGACGGAACCTTCCCGTCAGGAATTACCGCTTATGAAAAACGAGGAATTGCAGTTAATGTACCCGAATGGATCGAAGAACGCTGTATCCAATGTAACCAGTGTGCTTATATCTGTCCGCATGCAGTGATCCGACCCTTCCTGCTCGATGAGGAAGAGCTTTCAAAGGCTCCGGAGACCTTTGTTACAAAGGGAGCTTCCGGACGGGCTTTTGAAGGCTTGCATTTTAAGATTCAGATCAGTCCGCTCGATTGTACCGGATGCGGTAACTGCGCAGATATCTGTCCGGCAAAGGGAAAGGCTCTAATCATGCAGCCGATTGAAACACAGCTTGAGAAAGAAGTTCCGAACTGGAAATTTGCCGTGGAGGAGGTAAGCTTCAAGGAAAATGTAAACTATGGTCCGACCTATAAGGATACCCAGTTTAAGGCGCCTCTTCTGGAATTCTCCGGTGCCTGTGCCGGATGCGGGGAGACACCATATATTCGTCTTTTAACGCAGCTTTTCGGAGAACGGATGATGATTGCCAATGCCACCGGCTGTTCGTCTATCTGGGCAGGCTCTGCACCAAGCACGGCATATACCATCAATCGGAACGGGCAGGGTCCTTCCTGGGCAAATTCTTTATTCGAGGATAACGCAGAATTCGGCTATGGTATGTATTTGGCAGTGAAGCAAATGCGAAACAAGCTGGAAGATGATATGCGCCTGCTGATCGATTCGAATGTGGAAGAGAAGATAAAGGAAGCCTGCCATGACTGGCTTCATTATAAGGAAGACGGGAAGGCTTCTGAGGAGGCGGGAAAGAAGCTTCTTGATGTACTGGATGACTTTTCTTCCACGGATGTGGAACTTGCAAATATCGTAAATGATATTAAGGAGAAGAAGGATTATCTGACGAAACGCTCCGTCTGGCTGGTCGGTGGTGATGGATGGGCATACGATATCGGCTATGGTGGTCTGGATCATGTGATGGCTTCCGGAGAGGATGTCAATGTGCTGGTATTTGATACCGAGGTGTATTCCAATACCGGTGGACAGGCTTCCAAATCCACACCGACCGCAGCCATTGCCAAATTCGCCGCTTCCGGTAAGAAGCAGGGGAAGAAGGATCTCGGCAGAATGATGATGACCTACGGAAATGTCTATGTGGCACAGGTGGGTATCAACGCAGATAATACGCAGCTGGTTAAGGCATTCCGCGAGGCAGAAGCACATCACGGGCCATCCATTGTCATTGCCTATTCACCATGCATCAACCACGGTATCCGGGAGGGCATGGGCCGCAGTATGGCAACGATTAAGAAAGCAGTACAATCCGGCTATTGGCATCTATACCGTTATAATCCGGATCTGAAAGAGGAGGGCAAGAATCCTTTCACGCTTGACTCCAAAGAACCGACAGAAAGCTTCCGCGATTTTATCTTAGGGCAGGTGCGTTACAGTTCCTTAGCAAAGGGATTCCCGGAGCAGGCGGAGGAACTCTATCAACAGGCAGAGAAGAACGCAAAGGAACGTTACGAGAATTATGTTAGATTAGCAAACCGGTAGAGAGCAGGGGTCGCTGCATTCCTATTATAATAATACAAGAGGGGTTGTAGTCTTCCAATGTCTCGCAGGTTTTTTGCGAGACAATTCACGCACAGATCGAAAGACATCTCATTCATTTTATATGAACAAGCTGTCTTTCCAACCGTGTATTACAGGAAGAATACAGCTCCTCTTGTATTTACTCGTATTTTGCAGTAACCCCTTACTTCTTTCTCCTTCAAGCCATGGGATCAGAGGTTTTTGGAAGGGATGGAAGATTTTATGGTGCAAAGTCAAAACCATACAGAAAATCATCTAATTAATAGCAATAGAGCTACAAATTACATAGAGGTATTTTGCGAAAGTCTATTCAGTCATTTCTTCTATTATGCTATAATAAGATTAGAGTGACAAAAGCTGATTTATAAACTTAACGTCGTCAATTTGCACAATTTATGTGTTGACAAGTAATATGAAACAAATTTCATTCGTAACACATTGTTCTCAAAGCATTGCATAAAATGCAATACTTAGGTTGAAGTATGTAGTGGTACATAAGATCATAAAACACATGATCGAAGTACCAACGACTTCAAACAGTTGCGCAGTAAAATATTGTTTCCTATTACTTAAGCTTTACCTTGCTTTGTGCAAATTGCCGAAGACGATTTGTTAGGAGGGCTTTTGACTCTCAAATCATAATAACAGCGTAATAAGGAAATGTGAACTTGTTCGTAATTTCCAAGTAGAGCAGCAAGATCATGAGTGTGTTTTTCCTTCATGATATAGGAAACAGTGAAAATGCCATACGGTAGGTTGTAAAAATAAAAAGAAACGGGGTGTCGTAAGGTTGCAGAGGCAGTACCTAAAGTCTAAAACGGTAAAAGTGGAGTTAGAGAATATTCAATTGGTTTATCATTTGTTTTTTAGCAACACATATTACAGTATTGAATGCTTTAAGGAAGGATATGACGAGCAAGAGCCGGACAATTATTTCTTAGCAGAGGATTTTACAGATGATGAAGGAGAGGCTGAAGATTTTCTCAGTCAATTAGCGAAAGGAAAAGTTTTTCCGATACATATCAAAGACATGGTGGATGACTATTTAACAATGAATGTATAGCTAAATTATAATCATCAGAGAAGCATATATTATATTTGAAAACATAAATCATATAAGAGATTAATAATCAAAGAGTTTGCCAAGGCAAACTCTTTGCTACTTTCATAACAGGAATGTTATTCGTCATCTTATGATAGAAATGGGGCTGTTGCAATATAAATACGATTGATATAAGGAAGATCACAAATCTCCTTGTATCAATCGTAGTCTAAAATGCAACAGCCTATTTTTGTTCTAAATAGCAAACAGGATTACGTATATTTACAGGTTTTATAGGGAAAATATAGGTTATGGATATGGTTCAGAAAGAAGGAGCGGTATGGAAAAAACGATAAATTCAAAGCAATTGAAAGAATTGTTCTCAAAAAGCACGGATATTGTTCAGCGTCCATTAAATGTCGGACATAGTGGAATTATCGTACATCTATTCGGGGTAGATGGTTTAATGGATACATTAATGCTGGATGAAGCAATCCTTAAGCCTTTGACTGTGGATGAAAATTTAAAGAAAATGCAGACAGAAAAGGAAGTTATAGCCTATCTCTTAGAGGGGGGATCCTTCCATGCTTTTACCAATGAGGTTACCGATTATCATTCGCTGCTGCGCAATATTCTAAGTGGAATGGCAGCATTAGTATTTGATCAGGAACAAAAGGCGCTGATCTTTGACGTAAGAGCCTTTGATAAACGTTCGATCACAGAACCATCAGATGAGGGAGTGATGAAGGGAGCCAAAGATTCTTTTATCGAGGCTATGAGAACCAATACAGTTCTGATCCGCAGGCGGCTAAAATCAGAATTTCTGGTTATGGAGCAGCTTAATGCAGGAAAGCTCTCCAAGACGGATATTACCTTAGTGTACCTCAGCAATATTGCGGATATGGATACGGTGAACCGGATACGGGATACGATTCAGAATATCGATCTCGATAATATATCCACACCGGCATTCCTGGAAGAATATCTGGTAGATAATAAAAAAAGTATCTTTCCCCAAATTATGTATACCCAAAGACCGGACCGGGTCTCTGCGAATCTGTCGGATGGCAGGGTTGCCGTGGTGGTCGACGGTATTCCGTTTGTCTATATCCTTCCCTGTCAGATGGTAATGCTGATGCAGTCCCCGGAGGATTATGCGAATCACTTTTTTATCAGCTCCTCCCTGCGGATCATCCGCTATATTGCTATGATTTTAACCATATTTCTACCGGCGTTTTATATTGCGGCAACCACCTATCAGAATCAAATGCTTCCGGCGGAGATCGCGCTATCCATCCAAAAGGCAAAGCAAAATGTACCCTTTTCCTCTGCGTCCGAGGTACTTGGTCTGTTGGTTTCGTTTGAAATATTAATTGAAGCGGGGCTGCGGCTGCCAAAAACCGTAGGAACTGCGATGTCCATTTTGGGTGGATTGGTAGTCGGCCAGTCCGCGGTAGAGGCAAAGCTGGTTTCCCCCACCGTTGTTGTTATTGTTGCTTTGGCGGGAATTGCCGGTTTTATTCTTCCTAATCAGGATTTAAGCAGCGGGATTCGCCTGACTAGATTTATTATGGCGGTGCTGGCAGCCATTGGAGGCTTCTTTGGAATGACAGCAGGATTGATTCTTTTGATTACGCATCTATGCAGCTTGGATAATTATGGGGTTGCCTATATGTCACCCTTTGTGGATATCGATACATCGAATCATAAGGATACCTTATTTCGTTTTCCGATTAAGTATTTTACCAAACGTCCAAAAAAGATTGCACCGGAAAATCGTATAAAACAAAAATAGTATGGAAAGGGAGTCATCATGAAAAGAATAGTATTCTTCATCAGTATTTTGATCCTGCCTTTCTTGGTCAGTGGATGCGTCAATGATATGAATCGGAGAGAAATCGATGAAATCAATTTGATTCGGGTCCTGGGAATTGATTATAAGCAAGATGAATATACGCTGAGTGCATTATTTAGTGTGTCTGGGGGAACGGATCCGGAATCGGAGGGGGCGGAGGAAGAGATTACAACAGGCTTGGGAAGAACCCCTTATGAGGCATATGAAGATCTGAAGAGAAAAGCTACGAAATCCATTTCCCTTGGGCATACCGAGTATTTCCTGATTGGGGATACCGCAGCAGAGAACGGCATTGATCGTTGTCTTGATTTCCTTTCCAGGGACGAGACAATTAAAATGGATGCTCTGTTTTATATTACAAAGGACAGTATGGCATCCGATTTTTTGGAGGAAGGGATTGAAAATAAACAGAAGATAAATGAAGATTTGGAAGCGATCCGACAAAAGCAGGAGGAGATAGTGAAGCGAAACGATAACACGTTTGTTAACCTGCTTAACGAGATGAAGCAAACCGATTCCAGTATTCTTGTGCCCTATCTTATTCCGGAGAAATCAAGCTTTCTTACTCCTGGCTATGCGGTATTTGATCAATATAAATTAAAGGATTACCTGGACGAGGAGACTTCTGCCGGCGTTAATTTTGTGAAAGATATCGTCCGCAATTATCCGATCTATTTAGAGAATCAGGTAGGCCTTATGGTAACAAGCTCGGATACAAAGCTTGTTTCAACGATGGAAAAGGATCGGATTAAAATTACCATAAAGGTGGATTTCGAAACGATGATTCGGGAGGTCAGCGCCTCCGATGATGTTTTTGCAGCAAAACGGAGGGACGAGCTTACGAAGGAGCAGAATAAATTTGTATATGACAGGATCAATCTTGCGGTGAACTATTCCAAGGCGACCGGGCTTGATATTATGCAGCTGGCACGCATGGTGGAAAAGCAGAATATAAAGGAATGGCAGAAGCTTGCGCCGAGTTGGGCAAAGAGGATCTCTGACATTGAATATGAATATAGTTTTAAATCCAGGATATCGAAATCCTTTCTTCTTGGATGAAATGTGAAATGAGAGGTTACTTATTTATGCCCAAAGGGCATGGGCAAGCGAATTAATTCGCTTTGCATATACCACGCCTGTGGCACAAAGTTTGCAGTTTATCAAGAAAGGGTATGATTAATAATATGATATATATCTTTGGGATTTCTTTAATTTATACAATGATTAAGAAAAAGGATCAGCTGTTAGGTGCGAATAGAAATCTTATCCTTTTTTTACTCCTTTCCATTATTGGACTGACCTTAGGGATCATTTATATTATAAATCCCTATCTTCCCAGTATTGCAGCGATGCTGGAAAAACACATGAAATGAGGTGAGCAGATTGAATAAGGAGCTGTCTCTTCGTCAGATTGCATATATGTACGTATTTATTTCCATATCGCCGATTCTGCGCCAAATTCCCAGAGCTCTAGCAGCGGCGGCAGGGCGGAGTGCGTATATCAGTCCCCTTTGGTCTGCGGTTGCTATTCTTCCGATAACGGCGATTATCATAGGACTGTTAAAGGCATTTCCGGGGTTAAATATCTACGACATCATGATACAGGTACTGGGATCCTTTCTTACAAAAATCATCCTATTCGGATATCTGCTCTGGTTTCTGCTCTCCATTACAGCAAAGATCAGTATTTATGCGCAGACCTTACAGTTTACATTAATGCCGCAGACCAGAACGAACTTCTTTTTCATAACCCTGATCGTTCTGGTTGCCTATGCACTGCTTCGCGGGATTAAAACGGTTTTTCGTTTTTCGGAATTTACCCTTGGGACGATTCTGGTGATTTTTGCAATTCTGTTTATATGCGGAATTTCAAGGATCAGAAAGGATTATTTACTGCCGGTTTCAACGATTCATCTGATGGATACCATTCGGGCTTCGGTTAGTGTGATTACGGTTGGCGGGAATATCGTGCTGGTTTTGTTTTTTGCTGACAAGCTGGGAATCTCTACAACAAAAAAAGAAAAGCGCAAATTATGGTATGGAGCGTTTATCTTTCTGATCCTCTGCTTCCTTGTAACCTTAGTCACCATAGGAATCACAGGAGCGGCATTGACTGCCAATTTACCGTTTCCGTTGTATATTACCGTAAAAAGCGTATCTTTTTTTAATATATTTGAACGGTTTGAGGTGATCGTTACCTTAATCTGTGTCCTGTCGGATTTTATTGCGATCTGTATCTTTATGATCGTTATCATCCGGTGCTTTGAGTGGATGTTTGATCTTAAGCAGAAGGGGTTTCTGTATGCCCCTTTGGCAATGATTATATTTTACCTGACTTACTACATCAGTAAAACACAGTTTGAATTCGATTTCCTGTATCAGAATGTGATTATCTATATCAATCTGGTATTCCAGTATTTGATTCCAGTGCTGGTAGGGCTCTTAAGCTTATTTCGGATGAAGAAGATAAAAAAACAATTCTAGTTTAGCAGTAAGCCATCATTCATAGATATGAATTTCAAAATTATCATCATCGTATTGATAGGTCTTGTGATTTATGTAATACTCTGCGACAGGATCGACAAACCCATAGATTCTGTGGTATTCTTTCGTCTCGGGATCCTTCACCGTTTCGCTGCGGTTTTTGTACAGGAATTGGACAATATTGTAGCAGTCGATCCAGATTTCATTCACACCTTCCTTTTGCGATTCATCAAAGATTAATTGAAGACCAAAATGAAGGTGCGGAGTACTGATATTATTCGCATTTTCATTTGCGCTGTATCCGGTCCTTCCCATATAACCGATGACATCGCCAGCTTGAACAATACTGCCGACTTCCAGGGATTTATTATATGGAAAATTCTTCCTCAAATGTGCATAGTAATAGTAGCGTTTCTTATCAAAGCTTCGGATGCCGATCCGCCACCCGCCGTACTGATTCCAGCCGAGCGCCTCTACATAACCGGATTCGGCGGCAATGATCGGCGTTCCCACCTGTCCCATCATATCATGGCCAAGATGCCTTCTTTTATATCCGTAGCTTCTGGATTCTCCAAAATCATCAAAATGGCTGTAGGGAAAATTCTTTGCTATCGGCAGGAAGGCTTTCAAACCATACTTATTCTCCCATCGCTTTCCACCTGGGGCAGTTTCATCCGGAACTTCAATTTTATATTCTCCGACCATACCGCCAAGGACCGCTGTATAGGCTTCCAGATAATAGCTATAGTACTTCATATCCTTTGTAAGGGATTCCATGGTTTCCTCCTTACTTTGCAGCTTGTTCACAAGCTCCGTCATATGTGTTTCCTTATACCTTGAAAAATCCCCGCCATATCTTGCTCCGAGATAGGCTAATAATTCAACCCAATGAAGCGGTACCTCCTCGGTCTGGGAGTTTACATCATACTGATATGCTTTATCCAAAGCTTTGCAGCTTACGTCAAAGCTGACCCATTTGATATAATCTTTTTCCTTGTCATAAGCGGCGGCGCGAAAGGATGCTTCGGTATCTAGGCTCTGCTTAATTATAAAAGAGGAGAGTAAGGACAATACGATAAGTTCACAAAGAACGATATAAAATGCTTTTGATTTGCGGACCATATTTTATACAACTTCCCTATAATTTGTAACTTGTAATATTTTATGATTTTCTTCATCTAACTATGATTAAAGTGTCAAAAGCACCGAAGGTGATATTCTGATACAAGATATTGATGTGTAAGCTCGCTTGCCAAACAATATCTTGTATTAGAATAAGTGCTACGCACCTTTTGACACCTTAATCAGCTATAACCTGGGAAAGAAGTACATTTTAATTATTCAAAAATATCTACTTTATATTTTTTGTGATATTTCAGATAAATATTTAATTTGTCACTGTTTTTATCGTAGGTGCCTAAGATCACTTCCTTAATATCGGTGACATCTTGGTCTTTTAGCTGACATTCCACCCATTGCACACTTTTTCCGGTCGGTTTCAGGATATCCAGCATGATATTACCATCCATAATTACATTAGGCAAAGGCTGATCCTGTATCGTCTCAAGCTTTAAATCGGATGGTGTAACCGGGCGGTTCATCGATCTGGGAATTACACTGATCTGTCCATTCGTCTCCAAATAGACCGCATAGACTTCTTCCAGATCAAAATATCCGTTCACCCGGCAGGCGGATAAAAGCTCATCGATATCCATCTTTGCACTTAAGAGATTTTTCTCATAGATCTGTCCATTCAGATAGAGCAGAACAATATGCCCTTCAAAAAATCTTCTTATTAAAATGGATTTGCAGGTAGAATAGGAAACGATCAGGGTAAGAATGGTAAGCACAACCATGGCAGCAAGAGGCTTTAAAATGCTGTCGGTCGACATTACCGCCATTTCACCCGCAATCGATCCAATGGCAATGCTGCTGACATAATCAAACATGCTTACCTGGGACATTTGTCGATTTCCCATAATTTTTGTAAGAATGAACAAAGCAGCAAAAGAAACAAGTGCTGCTACTATGATTTTTATATATTCCATACCGGGTCCTCCGAAGGGGGAGGAACTCACCTCCTGTATTTTCATCTGTCTTTTTTCTTTATATAATAGATTTTGAGAGTCAAAAACCTTTCAAATTAATCGTAAGAGTATTCTAAAAAAACGGCTATACGAATCTTCTGTTTTGATAGAGCCGTATAGCCGTTTTCGTTATTCCTGAAGGTCAATTACACTTACCGGACAGCCGTCCCGTGCTTCCTTGGCACGTTCTATGAAGTCCTCGGGGATTTCGTCGTCAATTGCTTCGGACACTTCATTGTCATTAAATTGAAAGACCTCCGGGCAGACATCAATGCATAAACCACAGCTGATGCAACCCTCCTGATCAACAGATGCTTTCATAAACATTCTCCTTTCCAGGTAACATTCCAGATATATTATGCTATAAAAATTAGTATTCTATACATAACAAAGAGTTTGCCAAGGCAAACTCTCGCGCCGAGCGCGTTCTACCGCAGGTAGATTAAATACCTTACGCTCGAGTACGTCATCCCAACGCGAACTATGTTCGTATGAGATTTTTTATCGTACAGGACGTAATTTCCTATATGATAAAACAGGGAGGAATCATCTATGGTAGCCATGGCTACCAATGGAATAGAAAGAAGTGAAAGAAAAGACCGTTCTACTACTATTAATATTTTAGTGATCGAAGTATGTGCAAAATAGTTAATTTGTTTACAAATTCCTCACTATTATATTGCATATTACGAATTGCTTGTATATTATTAATATAAGCAGGATGAAAAGTGAAAATAATTTCGTTACTCTGCCGATAGTGTGGTTCTGATTTGGATTAAGAAATGGGGGATGGTATGGAGCTTACATTCAAAGATCAATTTTCGCTAGGAGCAGCCTCGGCGGCAACACAGATCGAAGGAGGGGAGTGTGGACATAACTGGAATGACTGGTATCAGAAAGGTAAAATAAGGGATCATTCAAATCCGGCACGTGCCACGAATCACTATCATTTATGGAAGCAGGATGCAGACCGGATGGCAGAAATGAAAATCAAGTATTATCGCCTGGGGATTGAATGGGCGAGAATCTGTCCCAAAGAGGGCGAAGTGGAGGAAGCTGCGATCACACACTACAGAGATGAGCTGATCTATCTTAAGGAGAAAAAAATTTCCGTTCTGCTCACGATTCATCACTTTACAAATCCGATGTGGTTTGAGCGAAAGGGCGGATTTACAAAGAGAGAGAACCTGCGGTATTTCCTCGAATTTGTAGAAATCGTAGTAGAAGCCTTTGGTGATCTTGTCTCGGAATACATAACGATTAACGAACCGAATGTATATGCAGTCAATTCTTATTATTTTGGGGAATGGCCTCCGGGAGAAAAATCGATTCAAAAAACGTTTACCGTAATGAGTAATATGGCGGTCTGTCATATAAAAGCATACCGGCTCATTCACCATAGGAGGCAGAAGATGGGATATCATGACACAAAGGTGAGCTTTGCCAATCATGTACGTGTCTTTGATCCGCAGAATCCGAAAAATCCCTGGCATTGTATTTGTGCAAAGCTACTGGAATGGTTTTTCCAAGGAGCGGTAACAAAAGCGATGCTTACTGGTGATTTTGCATGGCCTTTAAAAAGGACAAAAGAAATTACCCGGGGCGAATACTGTGACTTTATTGCCATTAATTATTACACGCGGACAACCGTATCCGGGTTTGGAGACGGAACCAAACAGGATGCACCGAAGAATGATTTGAGATGGGAGATTTACCCGGAGGGGCTGGTTCGCTGCGCAGAGGACCTATACCAGATTTTAGAACGCCCGATTTATATCACAGAAAACGGAACCTGTGATAACAAAGATGCCTTCCGATGCAAATATATTTATGAGCATTTAAAAGCAGCGACAGAGTCGGAGTTACCCATAGTGCGGTACTATCATTGGTGCTTTTGCGATAATTTTGAATGGGTGGAAGGGGAAAGCGCACGTTTTGGACTGGTTCATGTGAATTATGATACACAGGAACGAACCGTGAAAACATCCGGTAAGTTTTACACTGGAATGATTGAGGAAAATGGTGTTTCAGAGGAGCGTTATCATCAATATGTAGAACCGCAAAAATATCATGATTAAACTTAAGTTTTTCCTTGATTTTGTACAGATTAATGAAAACGATTCATTAGGAAAGCTTTTGCCACTTAATTCAAATTGAAACAGTAAAAATATCATGATGGACAGGTGCTTTGAGAACTGAAATATAACTACAAAAATATGAAATGAGGAGAAGGATACTTTGATTACGATTCGAGAAACGAGCTTTCGATTAGATACGGAGCATACGACCTATTTGTTTCAGAAGACAAAGTATGGGCATCTGGAGCATGTTTATTATGGGAGTTTATTAAGTCCTGAGGATCGGACGGAGACTTTAGCTCAAAAACAATCGATTCAGGTAGGCAGCAGTGTCTTTTACGATCCGGAGGATCCGGTGTATGCCCTGGATCGTATGTGCCTGGAGTGGTCGGACAATGGGCGGGGGGATTATCGGCAGAGTCCGACGGAATTTAAAATGCCGGATGGCAGCTTTGTTACAGATTTTATTTATGATAACCATGAAGTGCTGGATGGGTGTGTTCCAATGGATACCTTACCGACGGCATATGGAGGAAATCAGACCTTAAAGATCACCTTAAAGGACAAGGCATTTCCCATTTTTATCGATCTGTATTATTCTGTTTTTGAGCATACGAATGTAATCACAAGAAGAGCAGTGATAAGGAATGAGGATAGGATGCCGCTCACAATCCGGCGGATCATGAGCATGTCACTGGATATGCCGGATGAATGCTTTCAAATGTATACCTTAGACGGCGGTTGGATCAAAGAGGCACATCTTCATAAGCATCCGGTTTCTTACGGAATTACCACGAACTCTTCAACTACAGGAGCAAGCAGTAACCGTCACAATCCTGCATTTTTATTAGCCGAGGCGGATGCAAATGAAGATTATGGCAAGGTATATGCTTTCAATATGATTTACAGCGGCAATCATTACAGTATTGCAGAGAAAAACGAGCGGGATTTTGTCCGTATCAGTATGGGAATTAATCCCCATCTCTTTGAGTGGAAATTAGAACAGGGAGAGAAATTTGAGACACCGGAATGTGTGATGAGCTATAGTAATCATGGTTTCAATGGTACAAGCCATCATATGCATGATTTTATCAACGACCATATTGTAAGAGGGAACTATAAGACGAAGGAAAGGCCGATTCTCTTAAATAATTGGGAGGCGCACTTTTTTGATTTTAATGAAGGAAAATTATTGCGGCTTGCCAAGGAGGCGAAGGAGCTCGGTGTTGAACTATTCGTACTTGATGACGGCTGGTTTGGCGAGCGCAGCAATGATAAAGCGGGACTGGGGGATTATACGGTAAACCCCAAGAAATTCCCCAAGGGGATGAAAGCATTTGCAGACAAAATCAGAAAAGTCGGGTTAAGCTTCGGTCTGTGGTTTGAGCCGGAAATGGTAAATGAGGACAGCGAGCTGTATCGGACCCATCCAGAATATGCGGTAAAGCTTCCGAATCGCAAGGCGGTTCTCGGTAGGAATCAGCTGGTGCTTGATTTGTGTCAAAAGGAAGTTAGGGATTATATTGTAGAACAGGTGACTGCCATTTTGGATGAAGCAGAAATTAGTTATGTAAAATGGGATATGAACCGCCATATTGCGGAAGCATTTTCTACGGTTCTGCAAAATCAGGGAGAGTTCTATCACCGCTATATCTTGGGGCTCTATGAGGTGTTAACCCGTATCTTTATTCCGCGACCACATATTTTATTGGAAAGCTGCTCCAGCGGCGGAAATCGGTTTGATTTGGGAATGCTGTGCTTTAGTCCGCAGATTTGGAGCTCGGATGATACGGATCCCGTTGAGCGGTTGAAGATACAGACGGGGTTATCCTATTTTTATCCGCAGTCTGCTATGGGGGCACATGTTTCCGAAGCTCCGCATCAGCAAACCTTACGGGAAACACCGCTTGCTACCCGTTTTTATGTGGCTGGCTTTGGATGCCTTGGTTATGAACTTGATCTAAAATATCTGACTCCGGAGCAGAAAAAGGATATTGCAGATCAAATTGCATTTTATAAGAAGTATCGCAGGATCTTTCAATACGGAAGATTCTATCGGATCCGATCCTATAAAGAGAACAAAGTCATCTGGGAGGCGGTAAGCGACGATAGAGAAACCGCATTGACCGGCTTTTTCCAGACGTTGACTTCCGCCGCGGAAAGCAGTGACAAGCTGAAGGTGGTTGGCTTAAAAGAAGGAACGTATACCCTCCGGACAAGACCGCAGAGGCTCTATATCGAGCGCTTCGGAGCCTTGACAAAGCATATCCTGCCCGTGGAATTAAATCCGGACGGCATAATTTTGCGAACAGCGAATCGCCATTATACCCTAAAGGATTGCGTGGAAACATATACATGTTCTGCAAAGGCGCTGGAAGCCGGGATACCGTTATGTGAGCAGTTTATCGGAACGGGATACAATGAAAAGATACGGATGCTCGGTGATTTCGGATCGAATCTGTATATTATAGAAAAGGAAAATGGGGAAGACAGGCAAGAGGGTCTGCGTAAAAGATGAGGCTGAAGGCAAAAGAATACTCTGGATTTACAAACATGGAGAAGAAATGGGGGATAATATTAAAATGAAGAAAAGTACAAATCGTAATCGTTACACCTTTGGTCTTGGTACCATCGGAAGAGATATGCTCTATACCATGGTTAGCATGTACCTTTTGTTCTATCTCACCGATATCCTGAATTTGCCGGATTCGGTTATGTGGTGGATGACGGGAGCCTTGACAATTCTTCGTATTTTTGATGCAGTCAATGATCCGATCATGGGGTTTTTAGTAGATAATACCCATACCCGATTCGGAAAATTTAAGCCCTGGATCGTGATTGGCGGGATTATCGGTGGAATTCTCACAGTGTTACTATTTTTTGATTTTGGACTCAGCGGTGCAGGGTATATAGCAATGTTTGTAATCATCTACCTTCTCTGGGATCTGACCTATGGAGCTAATGACATCGCTTATTGGTCCATGCTTCCTTCCTTGACCCTTGATCAGAAGGAGCGGGAGAAAACCGGTTCCTTTGCTAGGATTTGTGCAAATATCGGATTGTTTTCCGTGGTCGTTGGTATTCTGCCTGTTACAAACGCCTTGGGCGGAGACAAAAGGGCATGGCACATTACGATTATCGCAATCGTTTTAATTACATGGGCATTTCTTTGCTTTACGGTCTTTGGAGTGAAAGAGGATAAGAGTATTCATGTAAAGCAGGAGTCGACCTCTTTACGGGAAATGTTCCGCATCTTGTTTCAGAATGATCAGCTCTTATTTACAGCAATTTCAATGGCATTATTTATGATCGGTTATTGTACGACGACGAGCTTCGGCGTCTATTACTTTAAATATGCCTATAAAGAGGAAGGAATGTATTCGGTATTTGCGGCAATCCTTGGGGTCTCCCAGCTGACAGCATTGGCTTTTTTCCCTTTGTTTTCAAAAAAGTTCAGCCGGAAAAATCTATATGCATTTGCTACTGTTTTCGTCGTGGTCGGGTATATGATTTTCTTCTTTGCGCCGATGAATATGATTTTTATTGGTGCAGCCGGTATTTTTATTTTTGTAGGGCAGGCATTTATCCAATTGCTGATGCTGATGTTTTTAACGGATACGGTAGAGTACGGTCAGTGGAAATTAGGTCGTCGCAACGAAAGTATTACCTTTTCGATTCAGCCGTTTATCAATAAAATCGGCGGTGCAATTGCAAATGGGATTGTTGGTGCTACATTAATCATTTCCGGGATCAATTCCGCCGCGACTCCAAGCGATGTAACCGAGTCCGGATTGCTGATTATGAAGCTGTCCATGCTTATCCTTCCCCTTTTCTTTATAGTAGTCGGCTATATTATTTATCGCAAAAAATTTAAGATCGATAAGCAGATGTATGATAAAATAATAGCAGACCTGGCTGCCCGTGGAGATATTCAGAAATAGCAGGAAAGCAGGCTGATTGGCTGAACCGGCAGCCATACCCGTTGACATTAATTATCCTACCGAGTAAAATAAGGTGAAGGAAACTTCGTAATGACTACGTTTATTAGCTGCGAAGTTTAGTCAGGTAAGAAAATCAAAAAAGGTAAAAGGAAGAGGAAAGAATGGAAAAGGAATTTTGGAGGCCCGGTAATATGCTGTATCCGCTTCCCGTTGTTATGGTCAGCTGTGCAGATGAGAAACATAAACCGAATATCATTACATTAGCCTGGGCAGGAACGGTCTGTACCAATCCTCCGATGGTATCTGTATCAATTAAGAAAGAACGTTATTCCTATGATATTATTAAGAATAGCGGAGAATTTGTAATAAATCTGGTAACAGAGGATTTAATCAAGTTTGCAGATTACTGCGGAGTCAAATCCGGAATGAAGACAGATAAATTTAAGGATACTGGCTTAACACCCGGGAAAGGAAATGTAGTATCCGCTCCGCTTATTTGTGAAAGCCCGGTAAATATTGAATGCAAATTAAAAAAGATTATCCCTCTGGGAAGTCATGATATGTTTCTTGCAGAGGTGGTCAGTGTTGCCGTAGATAAAAAATATATGGATGAGGCCGGTAAATTCAATCTAAACCAATCAAGACTTGCTATATACTCTCACGGAGAATACTACGGCCTCGGACAACTCATCGGACGTTTCGGATATTCCGTTCGTAAGAAGAAGTAAGGAAAATAGAACAGGATTGTAACATCGCAAAGGATGTGACAATCCTGTTTCGATTTATGCCATGAAAGTTTTCAGCAGCAGCAAAGCTTATTTCGGAATGGATTTAAAATAATCACTCAGCCGGACCGGTCCTGCCAAAACCTCGCGGCCAACATAGAGGAAACGCTCCCGCGTCGTCATGTTTGCCCATTTTACCAGAGAAATGGAGCCGTTATAGATCTCTATGGCAGTAATACATCTGGGATGCACGCAGCTTCCGTCGTTGAAATACAGGGAAGTCCCGGCCTTTGGAAATACAGGGCGATGCGTATGACCACAAATGATCATCTGCTTATTTTTAACCGACCAATGAACCAATCTCTTTTCAATTTTATTTTTACGGTTGTAGTTTTTCGATGCACTGGTTGGGTCCCGGACTCCGGTTAGCTGTAACGGCCTCCAGACATACCTTACAAGGAATCTTGCTAATCTCCAAAACGTACTGTTAAAGCAATCTACTTGATGACCGTGGGTAAGAAAAATCTGATTATCTCCGTACTTATATTTTAGTAAAATTCCTTCTGTTATCTCAAGTCCGGGGAATAAGGACAGATTGGATACGGTGCTGTCACAGTAAAAGGTATTGCAATTCGTTTGCGAATAGCGGGGATCGCGCTTGACGATATCGTGGTTGCCGTAAATCATATGAAATCTACCGTCGTGATAAAACTGTGACATCAACCAAAATGCATCACTGTGTATATCGATAATCGTCTTTATATTACGATTTTCCCACAATTCATCTCCGTCACCTAACTCAATGTAGGTAAATCCGTATTCATAATAGTAGGAAAGGGCAGCAAAATATAAATTTTGATTACTGGAGAAATCATCACCCCAACTGCCATCTCCTCGATGGCAGTCGCTCATAAGAACAATGCGGGATGTTTCGTCAAAAGGAATTACCTTCGCTGTGTTCATAGCGCGTGATAAACGCTTTGATTTTGTCATAGCGGTCACTCCTTCCCAGTCATGGACGGTTCTTTAAGATAGTTTTTTATGCTGCTATAAGCATTGTATACGCCTCTCGGTTTACCCATATGAACGATCTGGTTATACATCGTCGGCGATTTCTGCCGAATTAGTACCAATTTATCTAAGGTGTCCGTATATTCTTCCGTCAGACGTGCATAAGTCCGGATCATGGATTCGTTGTTCCGCTGCATAAAATTTTCCGTAAAGACTGTTCTGGTAATTGGCTGAGGGGTATGGGGCTTATCATAATGAACATAAACCCGCAAGCCGTGTACCGAATATTCATTCTCCTTGTAGCCTGCTTTCCTTAGTGCAGCAACAAATGCATTTACCATTGTCTTATCATATAGATCCAGCATGATATCCATGCTTAGTTCTTCCGGATCCGAAAATTCTGCCAGCTTAAAGCCGGTCAGCCACCAATGGTATCCATTACGTGTAAAAAGCAGATTCCCATTCTTACGTAAAGCAAAGGACATATTAATACGATCGTCATCCTTCACACAATAATAGAACGTACCATGAAAGAGGCCCTGGATTTTCAAATCATCTCCGGTTGTATAATATATGCCGACCTCTCCTCCGGTGGTCATTCCGTATTGACCCTTCCAGAATTCAATCATCCACTTTTTCCCGTCATACTCAAAACGTATTGGTTCACAATCTATAATCATACTAAACGGAGCAGTTGCTTCATCATATAGTCTGCAATATCCAAAATCCCTTTGCCAGGCGTACATTAGAGAAACGAATATATCCTGGTACGGATTATACTTAAAACCAAAGGTAGCAAGGTCCCTATTGAGTTCATCCAACTCTTCGGAACCCGATCCGATGATATCCGTTACTGGCGGTATAAACTTTTTCTCTTTTCTCTTTTTCCGTGATAACCGATAGGGTATGGAGATCAGCAGGAGAAGAAGCAAAATAGCCGGAGCAAGTATTAATTTATATTGATACAAGAAAGCCCATACTTTGGTAGCAGACAAAGCGGTATATCCATATTCCATTTGTAAAAGCAATAACATAAAATCAACTCCTTTCTTTATGCTATATATCATCATATTCGGGAGGTTTGGCGGTTGTTCAATAGTAAGGAAAGGATTCTGAATTGAATGAAGAGAGGACAGACTGTAGTGGAAAATAGAATAAAATCTTCACATAGAAAAGGTTTACACCCCACCCCGAAAATAGTATAATGTTCACGATAAGCAGATTAGGACAGACGAACAGGAACATTTACCGAGCTTGCTCGAGGAAATGTTAATGTGAGGCTGGCTAAGTGCAACGTGAGTGAGAAAGCGGGAGCTTTCGAACTTAATCTGCGCTTGTAAAAGAAGTTGGTGATTATCCAGCTTGCTTGAATAAGTACTCATGTGAGGCTGGCTAGGTGCAACGTGAGTGAGAAAGCGGAGCTTTCGAACTTAATCTGCGAAGTTTAAATTTTTGCTTTGAGTATCAAAAGCTTTCCAAACAAATTGACAACATTGGTTTTTGAAATTAACTTTTGACATTCCTATTAATTTTTTAAATCACACAAGGAGAGATCAGTGTGAAAAATTAATTTTTCACACGCAAATTTGAGCCTGCGGCACAAAGTTTGCAGGTAGTCAAGAAAGGCATGGTTATTAGATGAGTGAATGTGATAACAACTGCAACAGTTGCAGTAAGAATTGCGGTGACAGAAAAGAAGTTAAGAATGACTTTTCTGTAAAGCCCCATGAAATGAGTAAGATTAAAAAGGTTATCGGTGTCGTCAGCGGCAAGGGCGGTGTGGGGAAATCCTTGGTCACTTCTTTACTCGCCGTTACAATGAATAGAAGAGGGTATCATAGTGCTGTTTTGGATGCGGATATTACTGGTCCTTCCATCCCCAAAGCATTTGGAATTAAAGAGAAAGCAGTTGGGACAGAAGCCGGTATTCTTCCGGTGAAAAGTAAAACCGGGATCGACATTATGTCAATCAATCTGCTTTTAAAGAATGAAACGGATCCGGTTGTATGGAGAGGACCGATTATTGCCGGAACGGTGAAGCAGTTCTGGTCGGATGTCATCTGGAGTGATGTAGACTATATGTTTGTGGATATGCCTCCGGGAACTGGAGATGTACCTCTTACCGTATTCCAGTCCCTTCCGGTGGACGGTATTATTATTGTAACTTCTCCGCAGGAACTGGTGTCCATGATTGTTGGCAAGGCGGTAAAAATGGCTAAGATGATGAATATACCGATATTAGGATTGGTAGAGAATATGTCGTATTATAAATGTCCGGATTGCGGCAAGGAGCATTCTGTCTTTGGTGAAAGCCACATCAAAGAAGTCGCAGAGCAGAACGATATTCCGGTTTATTCAAAATTACCGATCGATCCGAAGCTTTCTGCTGCCTGTGATAAAGGAATGGTTGAATTGTTCGAGGGAGATTGGATTGACGCAATAGCAGATGCAATTAGGAAGCTTTAATTACAGGTAAGCGGACGGAACGAAGCAGTCCAAGAGTTACTTACGATAGAAGAAAAAGAGATCTATATAATAGATGACCTATGTAGAGAAAGAAATAATAAGAGGGGAGTGGTTATTGCAAACCAATGCGAATGCTGCAAGAGGGGCTGTGGTCTTCCTGTAATGCACTGTTTGAAAGACAGGTTGTTCATTTTGTACGATTATGGCATACAAAACGAATGAGATGTCTTTCAATCTGTGTGTGAATAGTCTCGCAAAAAATCTGCGAGACATTGGAAGATTACAGCCCCTCTTGTATAGATGCAGGTAGAAATGCAACGACCCATGCCAGCCGCTTCCTATTCAATAACCTGGATGGCATCATGAAAACCTTTGGTATAGTGCAGCTGATAATCATCGGTGATAAATATCGCATACGTATCCGCAATGCTCTCGATCAGCTTCATCCCTTTTTCCAGTCCGAGTGCAAAGGCGGTGGTACTTAGCCCGTCCCCATCGACGGAATAGGGTGAGATTATGGATACGGAGATAAGATCCGTATCATAAGGGTAGCCGGTCTTTGGATTAAGGATATGGTGGTAGCGAATCCCGTCAAGCTCAAAGAACCGTTCATAAATTCCAGAGGATACTACGGATAAATCGGTGATCTGCATAACAGCGATCGTTTCATTCCGGTCGGCATAGGGCATTTGAATTCCCACGTTAAACGGAGTGCCATCCGGCTTCGTGCCTACGCAGAGGACGTTGCCGCCGAGATTTATCATAGCACTTTTCACGTCATTCTCTGTCAGATAATCTTTCACACGGTCCGCAATGTAGCCTTTCGCAATAGCGCCTAAATCAATCCCCATACCTTCTTTAGTAAACGTGATGGTATTGTCTCCCAGCTCGATATTTTTATAATTGACATAGGGGAGCGCTTCTTTGATGGCTTCCTCCGAAGGGCGGACCGGGTCGCTTGGTTTGAAATTCCATAGGGAAGAAACCGGAGCAATGGAGATATCAAAGGCTCCCTCCGACAGATCACTATAATATAAGCTGTAGGATAAGATATCGGTGAGCTCCTCCGATACCCGAAATGCCTGCCCGTTCTTTGGCAGAGTTCCGTGATTTAATTGATAGACCTCTGCATCCTTATCCGTGCGGCTGAAAATTTGTTCGTACTTTTTTATGACATCAAAGCAGCCTTCCAGGATATCCTTGTCCTGTTTATCGTAGATTTGAATCGTGACTACCGTATCAAGAAGAAAGGAGGATTTGCTGATAAATGGCTCTTTCTCCGAATTTTCTTCCACTTTTGAATTAAATTTACTGCATCCGGTCAATAATACAATAAGAAGGATGCTCGTCAGGATGCCGATACGGCAGGAAGCCTTCTTGAATTGATTTTTAAAAAGATTGCATGTATGATAATGAGTTTTGTTGTTACACATGGAATTTATCCCTTTCCTTTTCTAGTCTTAGTGTTCCTTGAATTCTGTCGTTAAATACAACGTTCTTATTGTAATTAACATAAGGTGGAGTGTCAAGAAAAACTAAAAAAGAAATGCGGTTTTAATGGAGTTATTTGTTTTTTGATGACGAGCTGCACTTGACATTTGATACGGTTCGTATTATGATTTTGACGTACATTTAGCGATAATTTATTGGGTATGCTAATTCATGTCAAACTCTTAACAATATACCGAAAGGATTGAAGTCGTATGAAGTATTCTTCCGGAAATAATTTTCATGGCGGGATCCATTGCAGTGACGGAACGGACAAGGAGCTAAGCAGTAAAGAGCCGATCCTTTTCTATAATCCAAGAACGGTAGAGATTTCCATGAGGCAATCCGCCGGCAGCAACTGTCAGGCAGTAGTGAATATCGGCGATCGGGTCGTAAAGGGACAGCTGATAGGAACTCCTGCTCGTTTTGGTGCGGCAAATATTCATGCAAGTATCAGCGGTAAAGTACAGGATATTGTAACAGCGAAGGATCCGCAGGATAACGATACGACCTATGTGGTGATTGAAGCGGATACGCCGGAAAATGGAATGGAAATAGAACGAATACAAAATACGGACGACTATCACAAAGGGTTCGCAGATATTTCATCCTTTTCCAGGGAAGAGATTATAGCCTCGATGAAAGAGGGAGGACTTATCGGTATGGGTGGTGCGGGCTTTCCGACCCATATTAAGTATGAGACGACCAATAAAATTGACTGTGTACTTATCAATGCTGCAGAATGTGAACCTTATCTTACCTGTGACCATAGACTGATGCTGGAATACGGCTATGATATTCTAAATGGAATTCGTCTGTTTATAAAAGCATCCGGTGCCGAAAAGGCGATCCTGTGTCTGGAAGATAATAAAAGGGATGCAGCCAAACATTTAAACAGCTTATTATTTCAAAGCGAATTGCCGATAGAAGTTAAGCTTCTTCGGACCAGGTATCCCCAGGGAGGGGAACGGCAGCTGATTGAGGCTGTGACTGGGCAGGAAGTACCGACGGGAAAGCTCCCGGCGGATGTTGGGGTCATTGTGAATAATGTAGGTACAGCGAAGGCTCTGGCGGATGTAATGTTTACGCAGACTCCCCTGATATCCAGATGCATTACGGTTACCGGAAAGGTGAGGAAGCCATTAAATTTTTTTGTTCCCATCGGTACCAGATTCACAGAGCTGATCGAGCTTGCCGGTGGTTTTACGGCAGTGTACAGCCGGGTGATTGTCGGCGGACCGATGACCGGTACTGGTATTTTATTCGGCGGGGGAGTAAGCGATTTGGAGGGAAGTGTTACGAAGACGTCCTCCGGACTGCTTGTTTTAGAAGACCAGGCAATTACCGAAACACCCTGTATCCGCTGCGGGCAGTGTGAGAGAATATGTCCTGCCGGATTAGCTCCATTTAAAATTGATTTTGCCTGTATCAATGAGGATTATACCTTATGTGAAAAGTTATATGCAACGGAATGTATCAGCTGCGGCAGTTGCTCCTATGTTTGTCCTGCGAAGAGAGAATTGGCTCATCGTACAACCAGAGCGAAGATTGAAGTTCTGAAGCTTCGAATGGAGAGGAGGAAGAAACAAAATGGGTAAGAAAGCAGCTGAGCTTATGCATGGCATTCGACCGCATATACGGGCGGTGAGAACGACAAAGGCGATTATGTCCGATGTTGTAATTGCTCTTATTCCGGCACTGATCGGTTCCATCTATTATTTTGGGATCGGATCCTTGATCCTTACACTGACCTCCGTGACCACCTGTGTTTTATCCGAATATATCTGGCAGAGGCTGCGAAAGGAACCAATTCGGGTCGGAGATTTCAGTGCGGTAGTTACGGGTATTTTACTTGCCTTTAACTTTCCGGTTACAACGCCGCTCTGGATCGTATGGATAGCGAGTGTATTTTCTATTATTGTAGTAAAGCAGATCTTTGGTGGAATCGGTAATAACTTTGCTAACCCTGCACTTATGGGCAGAGCTATAGTGATGCTTCTATGGCCGGGCAGCATTGCACAGTATGTTAGTGCAAACAATGCCGGTACGGATGCAGTCAGCTCCGCGACCGTTTTAAGTATGTTAAAAAGTGGTCAGGAGAATATAGGCTATTCCCATCTGGATATGTTTCTTGGTAATATTCCGGGTGCCTTGGGAGAAACGAGCAAATTACTACTTCTCATCGGCTTTTTCTACCTTTGTTACCGCCAGGTAGTTCATTTTTGGGCTGCAATAACCTATATCGTAACGGTTGTGGCGATTACCTTCGTATTCGGAGGAAATGGATGGTTTACCGGAGATGTTTTAACCAATTTGCTGGGCGGCGGGCTGATCCTTGGTGCCTGCTATATGATTACAGATTATCCGTCGGTTGCACCCAGAGTAAAAGTTATGATTGCGATTCTTGCCGGTATCGTTACGGCTTCAATTCGAATCTGGGGAACCCTTCCGGAGGGAGTCTGTTTTGGTATCTTAACAGGAAACTGCCTGTCTGGTTTGGTGGAATGGATGATTCAGCCCCATATCTATGGCGTAGACCGAAAGAAGAGTAATAATAATTTATGAAATAAAGAGAGGGATATGTAATGAAAGACAACAGATTAAAAGGTATTATTGCACTTGCAGTGGTTACTGTATTATCTTTTGGTGCAGTTTATGGAAGTAAAGCTTTAACAAAAGATAAGGGTGCTTCCAATGAAAAAACAAATACAACTCCGGAGGAATCGGTGGAAGGCAGTATTGATGTTAGCGGTCAGGAAGGAATTGATGCGGCAAGAGAACTTACCGATGCAAGCGGTACGGTAACAGGCTATGCAGTTACTTCCGGAGCAAAAGGCTTTGCTGGTAAGGTTACGCTTGAGGTCACTTTTGGTACCGATGCTCAGACAATTGAAGGCGTAAAGGTAGTAAGCCATACAGAAACTCCGGGATATGGCGCAAATCTGGAAAATGAGGACTACCTGGCACAGTTTAACGGCATCCCCGCTCCGGTTTATCTTCCGGGAAATGCTCCTGTAGCAGCCGAACAAAAGGAAGCTGCAAAAGAACCGGCAGAAGAAACTGCGAAAGAGCCGGCTTCGACAGAATTAAAAGACGGCGTTTATTCGGTTAAGGCAGATACTGCGGAGCAGGGTTATCTTTCCACACTGACCTTGAAGGTTGAAGATGGTGCGGTTACTTCCGTTGTATGGGATGCTTCAAATGAGCTTGGAGAGTACAAGAGCTACTTATCTACCGTGGGTGAGTACAAGATGACCGACGATGGCCCTACCTGGAAAGAGCAGGCGGACGCACTTGCAGCATACGTTGTTGAGAAACAGTCTGCCGAAGGATTTGCCGTGGATGAAAACGGAAAAACCGACACGGTTGCAGGCGTAAGCATCAGTGTGGATGGTTTTATTGATTTAACAGAAAAGGCATTAAAGCTTGCAGCAAGCGGTGAAGGTGCAGAAGCTGCAGAAGAGCCGGCAGAAACGGCTTCCGCAGGAACAGAGATTGATGCAGTTTCCGGTGCTACCTTTACCTCCAACGCAATTGTAGAATCAATTAATAAAGCGTATGAATTCATTCATGCATATGCTGCAAAATAATCAGCTATAATAACCTTAATGGGAATTGACTTGGATGGAATAGGAGGATGACGATGAAGACAAAGTATCCGATGGAGGCATTTGCCCTCGCCATGGTAGTATTTTCTTTTAATATGCGGGAAGCTTTCCTTACCGGAATTCTCTTGCTGCTTATTACCGTCTTTGGACTGGTGATCGATCAGGTGGTCGGCAGGCAGTTGCCTTCCTGGAGCAGAAGGATAAGCATGACGATCCTTATCTTGGCAATCACCTATTCTTTATTCCAAGTCGTTATTGTTCGAGTTTTACAGGAAAATCCGGATTATCGGACCGTCTTTTTACAGCTTGTTGCCGGCGCTTTTATTGCCTGGCATGTGCTTACCTGTAAGGAAGCAGATTATAACAATCTTTTATTCGAGGGTTCCTTTGCCTATGGTGCTTTGATTTTGATTGGACTGCTGCGTGAATTTTTATCCTACGGGACGATATTTGAATACAAAATCGCTGATTATGCAGCTTTCACTCCCGGTTTTCAAAATGCCATTGTTGGCTTTATGCTGAGTGCAGCCGCTATAGCAATAATAAATAGGGCATTCGTATATGAGGAAGCAGGGGTAGAAAGTCTGTGGGTAATTCTTCCGGCAATGATAGTTTATCAACCGTTTTCCTTGGACTTACCAGTAAAGAGCCTGGGAATTCTTATTTCAATTGTGGTTGCGGTCCTTCTATTCCTATCAGTTCGAAAATATCTGACATTTTCGAACATAAGCAGAGAATGGAGAAGGCTCCCGATTGATTTATTGTCCGTTGGGATGATTTATCTAATACTAATGGTATTTTAAAGTAGAAAAAATTAATTTGCACAATTTATGCATTGATAAGTAATATGAAACCTGTTTTATTCGCAACACGTTGTTCCCAAAAGCATTGCAAAAAACGCAATACTTGGATTGAAGTACGTAATGGTACGTAAGACACAAAATACGTGATCTAAGTACCAATGACTTCAAACAGTTGCGCATTAAAATATTGTCTCCTATTACTTAAGTTTTTCTTTAATTTGTGCAAATTGAAGAAGATGATTTGTTAGTAAGAGCAAGTGGAATTGTGCAATGCAAGGACACTTGCTCTTTGAAATAAAAGGTGAAGAATATGTTAAAGAAAAATGACTTGATTTTAATTATAGGAATTGTAGTATTAGGCGTGGGGGCGCTTCTTGCGATTCATTTCTCGAAGGAGAGCGGAAGCAAGGTTCGTGTTACCTTAAAACAGGAAGAATTGAAAACATTTAAATTGGAGGAAGATACCATATATACGGTAGAAGGTGAGAATGGAGCCTGGAATACCTTTGAAATTAAGGACGGGTACGTGAATATGATCGATGCCAGCTGCCCGGACAAGCTCTGTGTTGCACAAAAAGGAATTCATTATGATCATGAGACAATTGTTTGTCTTCCCAACCAGGTTGTATTAGAAATTATTGGCGGAGAAGAGAATGAAGTTGATTCCGTTGCAAATTAAGTATGATTTAATGTGAAAAGCCGATTTATAAAACCCGCTTCGTCAATTGCACAATTTATGTGTTGATAAGTAATAGGAACCATATTTCATTCGCAACACACTTCTGCTTAATTGTAGTATGTAATGGTACATAAGACCACAAAATACGTGATTTAAGTACCAACGACTCAAACAGTTGCTCACTAAAATATTGTTTCCTATTATTTAAGTTTTTTCCTAATTTTGTGCAAATTGAAGAAGCCGATTTGTTAGGAAAGCTTTTGACATTCGAATTAAGTATAAGGAGTTAGGATGAAATCGAAAAAAACGGCGTTGTATGGGCTGCTTGTAGCCCTTGCCTTTATATTAAGCTACATAGAGACATTAATACCATTTCCGCTTATGCCGGGAATTAAGCTTGGACTTGCGAATCTTGTTGTGATCACGGCATTGTATGGAATGGGATGGAAGGAAGCGTTTGTATTATCTTTGATCCGGATCCTCTTAGTTGGCTTCACCTTCGGCAACCTCTCAACGATGCTGTACAGCCTGGCGGGCGGATTACTCAGCTGGCTTATGATGGTATTGGCGAAAAAGATTAAATGGTTCAGTATGGTCGGTGTCAGCATTATCGGCGGAATTTCCCATAATATCGGACAAATTATCGTTGCAATTCTTACGGTAAGCAATGTCTATCTTATTACTTATCTGCCGTTATTACTGATTACTGGGGTAATTACCGGTGCTTTGATCGGCTTTCTAGGTGCTCTTATTGTAAAACGAATCAAGCGGTTATTTTAGTTTAATATTTCCTATAATAAGCAATTTGTCCGCTTTTATTTATTGAAAAATTTACTAAAAGTGTTATAATTAAGTATGCAGTTATTACTGTAAAAAATTATGGGAGGAATTTACATGAAAAAGATTTTAGCTTTAATGCTGGTACTTTCTATGTCACTTGTGCTCTTAACCGGCTGCGGCAATAGCGATGGTGAGATTGCGCTTATTACCGATAAGGGCAACATTGATGACAAGTCTTTCAACCAAGGTTCTTGGGAGGGCGTTAAAAAATTTGCTGAAGGAAACAAGATCACGCATAAATACTATAAGCCAGAGGAATATAACGATGCAGGTTATCTTGCAACGATCGATCTGGCAGTTGAGGGCGGTGCAAAGGTTGTTGTAACACCGGGTTTCCTTTTTGAAGTTCCGGTTTATGAGGCACAGACAAAGTATCCGGAAGTGAAATTTATCCTTCTTGACGGAGCTCCTCATAATGCAGATTATTCCGATAATACCATAAAGGAAAATGTAGCAAGCGTTCTCTATAATGAGGAGCAATCCGGTTATCTTGCTGGATATGCAGCAGTGAAGGACGGCTACAGAAAGCTTGGTTTTATGGGCGGTATGGCAGTTCCTGCGGTTCAGGCATTCGGCTATGGCTACCTGCAGGGAGCAGAGGTTGCTGCCAAGGAACTCGGCTTAAACGACGGAGAAATCTCTGTCTTATATCATTACACGGGTGACTTTGCCGAAACGGATACGAATAAAGCTACTGCGAAGGCGATGTACCAAGAAGGAGTAGAAATTATCTTTGGCTGCGGTGGTTCGGTAGGTAAGTCCGTTATGGCTGCGGCTGCAGAAGCCGGTGCAAAGGTTATCGGTGTTGACGTTGACCAGAGATATGACAGTGATACGGTTGTTACATCCGCTACGAAGGGCTTGGGAGCTTCCGTTTATCAGGTTCTGGAAGCAATCTACAAGAATGACAGCTGGGCTACCTTTGGTGGAAAGCAAACCTACTTTAATGCTGCAAATGCTGGTGTCGGCCTTCCGACCGAAGTAATCGGGGATAAAAAAGCAGACGCATTTGATCGTTTCAATCAATTTAAGAAAGCAGATTATGAAGCGGTATTTGCAACGCTTGAGAATGGCACAGCAGTTCCGGTTCGGGAAATTACGATCGAAGACCCGGATGGATATGCAACAGCAGAAGAATTGGTTACCGGTCTTAACCTGGTTAAGGTAACGGTTGAAACAAGACAGTAAT
This sequence comes from Lachnospiraceae bacterium, assembly GCA_015057615.1. GTDB lineage: Bacteria > Bacillota > Clostridia > Lachnospirales > Lachnospiraceae > Mobilitalea. Next base: position 48,979 of record SVEA01000038.1, read on the forward strand.
GATATTGTATTACAAAACATACTGGCCTGAGCCTTATGTAGAGTAAGAGGATGTAAGGGGGGAAAGGCGTTACCTTTCCCCTCTATTTTTAGGATTGGAAGCAGAAATCTAATTTAAGTGTCAAAAGCCAATTTATAAAACTAACTTCATCAATTTGCGCAATTTGTGCATGGATAAGTAATATGAAACAAATTTCATTCGCAACATGTTGTTCTCAAAGTGCTGTATAAAACGCAGCGCCAAGCATTGCAAAAAACGCAATACTTGGATTGCTAATTAAAGGTACATTAGATCACAAAATACGTGATCTAAGTACCAACGACTTCAAACAGTTGCGCATTAAAATATTGTTTCCTATTACTTAATGTTCCATTAATTTGTGTATATTGATGAAGCTGA
>SVEA01000039.1 GCA_015057615.1 Lachnospiraceae bacterium
AGTGAAGAGCTATGAAGGGAATGGGAACGATAATAATAAAATAAATAGTAATGAGGACACGAGTAATAAGACCGATCGTAATGTAACCGATCGAAAGGAAAACAGAAATAATTCATCTAATAACGTAGAAAATGCAAGACCGAAGAAGGAACCGGAGCCGGAGAAAGAATCGGAGCCGGAGAAAGAATCGGAGAAGGATGATGAAAAATCCAACGAGGAGCAGGAAAATGAAAAGCTCGAGAAGCAGAATGAGGATCTGAAGGATAAAAAGATTTCGGAATATGGTCAGACTCTTTTGGAAAATGGGAAAAGGGATCATAAGATACATTTACTTTCCATTATTGGCGAAATTGAAGGACATGAATGCCTTCCTCAGCATAATAAAACAACGAAATATGAGCACGTACTTCCGCAGCTTGCAGCCATCGAGGATAGCAACGAAATCGATGGTCTGCTTATTTTAATCAATACGGTGGGTGGTGATGTGGAGGCAGGTCTGGCAATTGCTGAAATGATTGCTTCCCTTAGTAAGCCAACCGTTTCCTTGGTGCTTGGCGGAAGCCATTCGATTGGAGTGCCTCTTGCAGTGTCGGCGAATTACAGCTATATCGTACCGAGTGCAACCATGATAATCCATCCGGTTCGAATGAATGGTATGGTAATCGGTGTGACTCAGACCTTTGAATATTTTGAAAAAATACAAGACCGAATTATAAAATTTGTTGTGGATCATTCCAAAATTGATTATGAAAACTTCCGTAGTCTGATGCTAGATACAAATCAGCTTGCCAAAGATGTGGGTTCCATCCTGGTGGGAGCGGAAGCCGTAGAAAAGGGAATTATCGATTCGGTTGGAGGTATTAAGGAGGCACTTAAAAAAATCGGTGATATGATCGATGAGGAGAGGAATCAAAAGGAATAGCAGATTCCTTTTACAAAGATATAACAATGAAGCAGGATTCGTACGTATAAGAAAAAGGAGGAAAACAAGATGCTATATACCGTTCGACCTTTGGAAAGAATTTATGCGACTCCCAGAACGAAGGAAACGCTGGAAAAGGAGCGAAAGGAATGGGAGGAAAAGGCACAATATAAAGAGATGGAATTACCTCACGGAAGAATTGTGACCAGACAGGAAGGGGAAGGTTATATCATAGAGAGAATTAACTCCACGGATATGAGTGATTATTTAAATGCAGACTATTCTCCTGGGAAATCATATAAGAGAGAAAGGCAATAACTTATTATGTAACCTATTGATTGAATTCAAAAGCTGATTTATAACCAACTTCGTCAATTTGCGCAATTATGTATTGACAAGTAATATGAAACATTTCAATCGCAACACGTGTTCCCCCAAGTATTGCAAAAAACGCTATACTTGGGTTGAAGTCGTAATAATACGTAAGACCACAAAATACGTGGTCTAAGTGCTAACGACTTCAAATAGTTGCGTATTAAATATTGTTTCCTTTTACTCAAAGGTTTACCTTGACTTGTACAAAATTGTTGAAGACTATTTGTTGAGAGGGGCTTTTATTCATATGTAAATAAGCGCCGGTACCGTGCCGGTGCTTATTTTTCGTCCTTGGTAGTAAACGAAGTTTGACTTGCATATCATTTTTATAAAAGGTATAATGAATTTTGGATACTGCATGTGTTTCTTGGTAAAGAAGGCAGTATTTAACTGGAGGTATCATGAAATTTGTAAGAGCGATTATTATGGGAATTGTACAGGGATTGGCGGAATTTTTGCCGATCAGCAGTTCTGGACATTTAGCTATTGCAAAGCATATTTTACATATCGATCTGACAACGGGGCTGCTATTTGATGTATTGCTTCATCTGGGGACTCTGGTTGCCATTTTTGTTGCCTTTTGGGAGGATATTAAGGAATTGATCGTAGAAGGCTTCAGAATAATAGGAGATTTCGTTGGCAATCTGGTTCGGTTTATGAGAAACATTTTCACAAATAAGAAAGTTGAATATAAAAAAATCTTATCAACTCCATACCGCCGTTTTGTAATCCTGATTATTATTTCTACAATCCCGACCGCCATTTTTGGTTATGGATTTCAGGATGCAATTGAAATTGCCGGGAGGACACTTCTGGTTCCAGGTTTATGTCTTATTTTAACCGGCATACTGCTCCTAATAGCAGACCGGCTGGAGAATGGCAATAAGACAGCAGCAACGACCAGTATTAAGGATGCCGGTTTCATCGGTGTTGCGCAGGGAATCGCAACCTTACCGGGATTATCAAGGTCCGGCACGACAATTACCGTATGCCTGCTATGTGGATTTCAACGGGATTATGCAGTTAAATATTCATTTATCCTATCGATTCCGGCAGTTCTCGGAGCAGTTATCTTAGAGCTTAAGGATTTTTCCGTAAGCAGGGGGGAGCTGTCTGAATTTTATGCATATATTGCAGGGACAATCGTTGCGGGAATCGTCGGATATTTCTGTATTAAGAAGATGCTGGTCATCGTTAAAGGTAAAAAATTCAAGGGATTTGCTTATTATTGTTTTATCATAGGTATCATTGCAGTAATTAGCCATTTTGTAATATAAGGGGGAATTGTGAAAGATTTTTTAAATCTTTCACAAGGTGAAAGATAAATCACTTTCACTCGGAAAGAACCCGCAAGCGGCTTCTTTCATTATATTTTGTGCCGCCGTTTGGCGACGGAATGCGAGGAAGTCAATTCACGTGGCAAGTTTGTATCTGCGCTGCCTCTACAAACTTGTGATACATAAAAAAGCAGCGTAGAAATGAGGTTAAAAGTGGCTACGAAACAAAGTGGAAAAAGGACATCATCAAAGACACAAAAAAAGAGAAGTAATACAAAAAAACAAAATAATATTCAGGAAAGCGGAATCGTACAGGATGAAATTATTCTTGTGATTACCCTGGTGGTATCGATACTGCTGTTTTTAAGTAATTTTGACCTAAGTGGCAAGGTTGGTAAATTTTTTAGCGATATCACATTTGGTTTGATTGGAGTTCTGTCCTATATCCTGCCTTTTGCGATATTTTTTATCACCGCATTTTATATTTCCAATCTGGGTAATAAAAGAGCAGGACGAAAAATACTAAGTGCGATTGTATTTTTGGTCGTCCTTGCTGCGTTTATACAAATGATCTCCAAGGAGTATGACGAAAGTATGAAAATCTTTGAATATTATACGGACGCGAGGGATTTTCGAAGAGGCGGCGGGATTATCGGAGGAATCCTTGTCATGATTTTCTGCGGTCTGTTTGATACCGTTGCTACCTATATTATTCTAATTGCCATGATGTTTATCGCGCTCACCGTCATTACCGGTAAAGCGTTCTTTACGAACATAGCGAAGAAGGGAAATACCGCTTATAAGGAGAGAAAAGAGTATCAAAAGCTGGCAAGGGAACAGCAGCTTGCTTATGAAGCGGAGCATCCGCAGGAGATTCCGGTTCGGCGTCCGCCTAAGACTTTCCTGTTTAATAGCGGGAAGAAAACGAAAGCGGAGAATGAGATAAAGAAAGAAAAGGCAGGAAAACCGGATGAGAATATGGTTATAAATATTAATGATTTGCGCCAGAAAAAAGAGAATGCTCAAAGTGTGGACGAGCTGCCCGGCTTGAATTTAGACCATCTTTTTCCTAAGAGCGAGGATAAGCAGACGGAAGAAACTTCTGGTAACGTTATGCCGGATATGGAAAGCAGCCCCGTACCAACCTATGAAGAGGAGCTTCGCAGTAAATTCGGGAAAGTAGGAGATCGCACGGAGGATACTCCGGCAGAAGCAGTAAATAGTGATTGTAATACAGCTGTAGAACGCTCGAATGCAGGACAGGATACGACTGTAGAAACAAAACAGCAGACGGGTGAAAAAAAGCCGCAGGCTGCCGCGAGTGGCGGCTCTACAGAGGTAGAACAATTAGATATTTCCCAGGTTGCGGAGAAAAAGGTATATATTTTCCCACCCTTAAAGTTATTATCACTTCCGAAATCAAAAATTAACAAAGGCTCCGTGGAGCGCTCGTTAAAGGAAACCGCAATGAAGCTTCAGAGAACCTTGGATAGCTTTGGGGTTCAGGTCACCATAACCAATGTAAGCTGCGGTCCTGCTGTAACAAGATACGAATTGCAGCCGGAGCAGGGCGTTAAGGTAAGTAAGATTAAGGCGCTTTCGGATGATATTAAACTCAATCTTGCCGCTGCGGATATTCGTATTGAGGCACCGATTCCCGGGAAAGCAGCGGTCGGCATTGAAGTACCGAATAAGGAAAACTCTACGGTGGCTTTAAGAGAAATGCTGGATAGTCAGGAATTTAAGGCGCATCCTTCCGATATTGCATTTGCCGTGGGTAAGGATATCGGGGGACAGGTGGTTGTCACGGATATCGCCAAGATGCCCCATCTATTAATTGCAGGCGCTACCGGATCCGGTAAATCCGTCTGTATTAATACCTTGATTATGAGTATATTGTACAAATCGAATCCTTCGGATGTGCGGCTTATCATGGTGGATCCGAAGGTCGTAGAGCTGAGTGTATACAATGGAATACCGCATTTGCTAATTCCGGTGGTTACCGATCCGAAGAAAGCAGCGGCTGCGCTTAACTGGGCAGTCATGGAGATGACCGAGCGGTATAAGAAGTTTGCAGATGCCGGTGTAAGAGACTTGAAGGGATATAATGATAAGGTGGCGCAGGTGGAGCATTTAGATGACGAGGAGGTTCAGAAGCTACCGCAGATTGTAATTATTATCGACGAGTTAGCGGATCTTATGATGGTTGCTCCCGGGGAAGTGGAGGATGCAATCTGCCGGCTGGCTCAGCTTGCAAGAGCTGCGGGTATCCATCTAGTTATAGCAACGCAGCGCCCGTCCGTGAATGTGATTACCGGATTAATTAAAGCCAACATACCTTCTCGAATTGCATTTGCGGTTTCCTCTCAGGTCGATTCCAGAACGATTCTTGACGGTGCTGGTGCGGAAAAGCTGCTTGGTAAGGGAGATATGTTATTCTTTCCTTCTGGTTATCCAAAGCCGGTTAGAATCCAGGGAGCCTTTATATCCGATAAGGAAGTAAATACAGTCGTTGATTACATTAAGAAAAATAACAGTGATACGCAGTATAATGAAGAAATCAAGGATAAAATTACAAGTGCGACACTTTCAGACGGTAAAACAGATTCCAACGGCATCGAGCGTGATGAATACTTTGTTGAAGCCGGTAAGTTTATTATCGAAAAGGACAAGGCTTCCATTGGAATGCTTCAGAGGGTCTACCGGATCGGCTTTAACCGCGCAGCAAGAATCATGGATCAGCTGTCGGAGGCAGGAGTAGTTGGACCTGAGGAAGGGACAAAGCCAAGAAAGGTTATTATGTCTCTGGAACAATTCGAGGAATATATGGAAACAAACGGATGATATTACAACGATACGATACTTATATTATATGTTGTGTTAAAATTTACTATAGTAAGGGTGGATGGACATGAATGGATGGCTGGTTGTGAATGAATATTTAAACTCGAGCAAATTTAACGAGATTCATCAGTGGCTATTAGAGGCTGCGAGGAAGCAGGGAATTACGATGCAGCTTAGAACCAATGCGCAGCTGCTGGTTGATATTATTTCTGAAAAAACGGCAGAGCCAGGGAAGAGGCAGGCTGACTTTGTACTGTTTTGGGATAAAGATGTGCGATTGGCAGCTTATCTGGAGCAATTAGGATACCCGGTTTTCAATTCATCCAGAGCCATCGGAATCTGTGACGATAAATCTCTTACCCACCTTACGCTGATGAACAAAGGGATCCGAATGCCGCGGACCATACTTGCCCCCATGACCTTTACTAATATTGGCTATACGAACCTATCCTTCTTGGAGGAGACGGCGGAGCGTCTTGCGTTTCCCCTCGTGGTCAAGGAATGCTTTGGCTCCTTTGGTCAGCAGGTCTATCTAGTAAATAATATCGAGGAGTTAAAGGAGAAGGTGAAACAGATAGGAATAAAACCAATGCTGTTTCAGGAATATATCACTTCTAGCTTCGGCAGGGATATTCGCCTGCAGGTGGCAGGCTCTCAGGTGATTGCAGGGATGTATCGCTATTCTGAGAATGGGGATTTTCGTGCGAACTTAACCATCGGTGGCAAAATGAAGAAATATTCTCCGACGAAGGAGCAATGTGCGATTGCTCTGCGCTGCTGTGAGATCCTTGGTCTTGATTTTGCCGGAGTTGATTTATTGTTTGGAAACGATGGGGAACCTATTGTCTGCGAAGTGAATTCCAATGCACATTTTAAGAATATTTATGATTGCACCGGGGTGAATGCCGCCGATTCCATTATGGAGCATATTAAGAAACAGATGCAGCTCCGGTAAAAGAAGCTTTGAAAAATACCAAAGAATAACTTGGTTCACTATATATCTTTGAATAGGCGGCGAGATAGGATGGGAGTAAATATGAAGGCTTGGCTGATCTATGATAGGGACAGCGCGATTTACAATGAAGCGTATATTAATTTTTATATAGAGGAAGGACGTAAGCTTGCCATTGCGGTCAAGCTTATTCTTATAGAAGAGCTGGAATTTGGTGTGAAAGGAAATCAGCTGTTTGTTCGTTATCAGGGAGAGCCGGTTTCTAATCCGGATTTTGCCATATGTCGGTCGATTTATCCTCTGCTTAGCAGGCATCTGGAAGGGATGGGAATAAGAGTATTTAATAACTCCCATGTGGCTGCGATTTGTAACGATAAGGCATGGACCTGTCAGTATCTGGCAAACACCGGAATACGGATGGTCGATACCAGCTTTTATCGGAATGTTCTGGGGAGAGACGCTCTAATTAAGGCATCTAAGCCGACCGTTATGAAAGCAGTCGACGGGCATGGCGGGAAACAGGTGTTTTTGTATGAGCCGGATCATCGGAAAGAGAGTTCGGTTGAAAAATCAAATTCAAAGGAACTTGATGCGATCGTTCAGGGGATTGGAAAATCGGATGTTGTGGTCCAGCCGCTCATTGGCAGCCGGCATCAGGACTTAAGGGTATATGTGATAGGAAATAAGATCCAGGCGGCGGTTCTTCGAACGGCAAAGGAAGGCTTCAAATCAAATTATTCTCTCGGTGGAGAGGTAAGCCTCTACTTCCTTTCCGAGCAGGAAACGGAGATCGTGAACACAATTATGGATCAATTTGATTTCGGGCTGGTAGGAATTGATTTTATTATCGGAGATGAGGGAGAACTGATCTTTAATGAAATTGAAGATGTTGTTGGCTCGCGAATGCTTTACCGGTGTTCGGATATTAATATCGTAGAGCGATATCTCAAGTTTATCCGTAAGCAATTAGTTGATTAAGGCAATCAGAGGAGTGTGCGAAATAGCTAAGCTGTGATCCTTACTAAGATCCATACATGCTAAGAGAAGCAGGCTGGAGAAACCTCTTCAAAGCATGTTGGATAAAATAAATCCAGCTCAGCTGGAACTGTTTGTATGAATAAGAGAAACATTTAAGTTATATCAAATTAGCGAGTTGGAAAATCTTCAATTCAATACTGAATTAGAGAATGGTAAAAATCTCCCGAGGGGTATCAATCAGATAATCCGCGCCGGCATCCCTCAAGACTTCTCTGGAACGGAATCCCCAAGTGACCCCAATGCACGGGATACCTGCATTCTTAGCTGTCATTACATCAACATCGGAATCGCCGACATATATCGTTTTCTTAAGGTCGGAACCCAGCTCTTTAATTGCGGTAAATACACTGTCCGGTGCCGGTTTCCTTCGAACATCGGAGGATTCACCGATCGCTACCGGGATGAGATTACCAAAATAGGTCTTGGCTAATGCCTTAACAGCGAAATCAAATTTATTTGAAACGATAGCAGTATGATAGTTGTAGCGGTGTAAATCGAGTAGTAATTCCATAATGCCGTCGAAAGGTCTGGTTTTATTTTCCATATTATGCTCATAATGTTCCTTGAACTCTTTTAGATAAACAGCAACCTCATTATCGGTACAGGTTTCAGGAACAGCAAGCCGCATCAGAACTCCAACGCCATTACCAAGGAAACGTTTTACTTCCATGGGACTCCTCTTAGGGAAGCCATGTCTAAGCAGAATTGCATTCACGCTATCGCAAAGATCATCCAGGGTATTTAATAAAGTTCCGTCCAAGTCAAAAATAATAGTATTGTACTTCATGATGTGCTCCTTCTTTGATTAATTAATAGTAGCAATTGCAAATGAAATTATATAAGATAGTATATACTCAACTTATTTTATAAAGCAAGTGTTTTTATTAGATTTTCTTATATAAGCGTTCATCTATTGAATTTTTGGAGAAAATATAGGTATAATAGATTAAGTTTTATGATTTACGTGTCAAAAGCCGATTTATATTATTAACTTCATCAATTTGCACAATTTATACATTGATAAG
>SVEA01000040.1 GCA_015057615.1 Lachnospiraceae bacterium
AGAACCATATTTTAATATGCAACTGTTTGAAGTCGTTGGTACTTAGATTATGTGTTTTGTGGTCTTATGTACCATTACGTACTTCAATCCAAGTATTGCGTTTTTTGCAATGCTTTGCTTTGCGTTTTATGCAGCACTTTGGGAACAACTTTGTTACGAATGAAATATGTTTCATATTACTTGTCAACACATAAATTGTGCAAATTGACGAAGTTAAATTATCAATCGGCATTTGACACTCATATCAATTCGAGAAATCATATCATATAAATGGATTATAAAATTTAATCCGCTTTTTGTCAACCGTACTCGAGTGATACTCTAGTACTAGGCGCACCGGTTTAATTGTCGATCAGCTTGTTCTTATTGGTCCAGCTCATCATCTTACGAAGCTCGGTGCCAACCTTTTCTAACGGATGCTCTGCTTCGATTCTTCGCTTTGCATAAAAGCTAGTACAGCCGATCTGATTTTCCAACAGCCAGTTGCGGGCAAATGTGCCGTCCTGAATCTCTGCCAGCACCTTCCGCATCGCATTTTTCGTATCCTCGGTTATGATTTTCGGTCCGGTTATATAATCCCCATATTCTGCTGTATTCGAAATAGAATACCGCATTCCGGCAAATCCGCTTTCGTTGATTAAATCCACGATCAATTTCATCTCATGGATACATTCAAAATAAGCACTTTCCGGCTCATAGCCAGCCTCTATAAGTACCTCAAACCCTGCTTTCATAAGTGCGGTAACACCGCCGCAGAGAACTGCCTGCTCACCAAATAGATCTGTTTCGGTTTCCTCCCGGAACGTTGTCTCAAGGACGCCTGCTCTTGCTCCGCCAATTGCCAGAGAATAGGCTAAGCCAAGGTCATGTGCCTTTCCAGTGGCATCCTGATAAACAGCGATCAGACAGGGAACGCCCTGACCCTCTAGGTACTGGCTTCTTACCGTATGACCCGGTCCCTTTGGTGCGATCATTAGAACGTCAACATCCTTCGGGGGAATGATCTGTCCATAATGAATTGAGAAACCGTGCGCAAACATCAGCGCATTTCCGGGTTTCAAATTCGGTTCGATCGATTCCTTATACAGCTTTGCCTGCTTTTCATCATTAATTAGAATCATAATGATATCAGCCCTTTTTGCCGCCTCTGCTGCTGTATACACCTCGAAGCCGGCTGCCTCCGCTTTCGCCCAGGACTTGCTACCTTCATAAAGTCCGATAATGACATTGACACCGGATTACTTCGCATTCAATGCATGTGCGTGTCCCTGGCTTCCATAGCCGATAACCGCTACGGTCTTCCCCTCCAATAAAGAAAGGTCACAATCCTTTTGATAATAAATCTGCGCCATATTCAACCTCATTTCTGCGCGGCTTTTTATGTATCGTGGAGCTTGTGGGCGCCGCGCTGACACAAACTCGGTAGGGTTGCAACACCCCCTGACTTCTTGTTACATAAATTAATATCTTACCTTGCTCCTAACCTCAATCGTCATCTATGTAATCTGCGATATCTCCGGACCCTCTTGCTAACCCAGTAATACCGGTACGGACAAGCTCTTTGATCGTATACTGCCCCAGTAAATTGATGAATGCATCGATTTTATTCTGATTTCCGGTAAGCTCAATCATTAAGGAATCCACCGCTACATCGACGATCTTGGCGCGGAAAATATCCGCAATTGACAGTATCGGCTGTCTCTCTTTATCGGTAGCTGCCACCTTCACTAAAATCAATTCACGGGTAACCGATTCCCCAGGAAGCAGCTCCACAATTTCTCTGACATCCTCCAATTTATTTAGCTGCTTTCTTATCTGCTCTAAGATTTGATCCTCACCATGAGCCAATACGGTCATTCTGGAAATCGCCGGATTCTGCGTTTCTCCTACAGTCAAACTATCGATATTATAACCTCTTCTACTGAATAACCCCGCTACCCTGCTGAGTACACCGGCGGTATTATCCACAAGAATTGACAATACAATTCTTTTCATAGCAAGCTCCTTTCCATGAATAGTAGGCAATTGTGAAGTGTTTTTTACCATATTTTACATGTTCTGCTTATAAGAAAAGCCCTACCACAGTTCACTCTGTAATGGGGCTTCTGTTGTTGAACGTCAATCCTAAGTTAAGATTTATTGTAGCAGACCACCGATTGGTTTGTCAATATTGCGTTCCTTCATACCTATTATAACCTGATGTTATAGTTCTAAGAAAGATTGCCACGATATAGAATAAGTGTCAAAAGCCGATTTATAAAACTAACTTCATCAATATGCACAATTTATGCATTGATAAGTAATAGGAAACATATTTCATTCGCAACACATTGTTTCCAAAGTGCTGCATAAAACGCAGCACAAAGCATTGCAAGATGTAATACTTGGATTGAAGTACGTAATGGTGCATAAGACCCCGAAATACGTGGTCTAAGTGCCAACGACTTCAAACAGTTGCGTATTAAATATTGTTTCCTATTACTTAAGCTTTACCTTGATTTGTGCAAATTAAAGAAGAATATTTGTGAGAAAGGCTTTTGCCACTCCTATCAGAATACAGATCATCGTATTACGCAATGAACATTAGTCCGATATTACGGATCATACCTGTTTTTAGATATCCATATCGAAGAATATCTCTTCTTCTTTTTATGAAATTAACATTTCCTAGATTGGCGAAACGATATACCGTGTTTCGGTTCTCTTCCATTAACAGTTTACCGTAGATTGCCAGGAATTCCTCCGCCTGCAGCTGCAATATTTTTAAAGATTCCTTTTGCTTTGAAAGGGTCATCATTCGATTCTTTATATAGGAAAGAAAGCCGATATTACCGACCACATTATTGCCATGCTGCCGGTAAAGCAGGGTCGTTTGATCCACATAGCCGATTTTTCCAAGCGATGCCGCGATCAGAGCGATCCACCAATCATGGAATTTTGCCCGTTTCGGCAGGCTATGCCCTGCAATGATTTTTCTAAGAGCGGAATTAATCATAACGGTACAGCCAATTAACTTGTTTTCCATTAAAAGGTGGGGCAGTTCTGTCTTTTTGGGATTTAAACGGCTGGCTCCAAAAAATGAGCTCTCGATTGTCTTTAACTCTGCATCTACAACCTCCGCATCGGTAAATACGGCAATCGGAACCTTCTTGCCTGCCTGCGCCTCCATATGGCGCATACGTTTTAATGTCACCGCTATTTTATCCGGCTTCCAAACATCATCCTGATCGCAGAGCATGATGTAATCTGTCGTTGTCCCGCAGATTGCATTCAAAAAATTCATGGTAACACCAAGATTTTCTTCGTTTTGATAGACATGCACTTTATCCGGATAAAGGCTTTCATACTGCTTTAAAATAGGCACCGTACCGTCTTTCGAACCATCATCATAGACAAAAAGCTCAATATTCTTATATGTGGACGCAAGAATGGAATCGATCTGCTCTGCGACATATTTCTCTCCGTTATAGGTTGCCATAACAATTGAAACCATACTCATCTTAAGCTTTCTCCTGTCTATTATAGATTTTCCTTCCTCCAATAGGATTTATTCATACTGCAATGAAGAACAAATTTCTCCGGCAGGATATCGTAATGAAGTCCCATCTGATACCCCAGATACTTAAATCCGCTCGTCAGAATCAGATCGGGTATTAATAGGAACTCTTTTTTATCAACCAAAAACCGGAGTGTTTTCTTCACCAGCTTGATTCCCTCGGATTCCGATTTGACCTTACGAAAAATATCCGAATACTGGTTATGAGAGACCCCGAGGTCAAAATTCCTGGTAAACTGCTGCAAATAGGAATAACGATGGGAATGTATTACCTTTGCCTCCGCAGAATAAGCGATCCGATACCCCGCCTCGATCATACCTGCTGCCATAATCATATCCTCATTAAAGATGGTTTTCTTCACAAAACCACCCAATTCCTTATAAATATCATTGCGATAGGAAGCACATACATTGGAGCAAAAATAAGTTTTAATCCCCATTGCATCTAAATCCGCTTTTGATTTCACAAAACTCTTCTTTGGATAGTTGAACTTCCTGGTAAACTCTTCTATAATGTCCGAGCTGTCATTTGCCAGCTGCCTTGCATAGGCTGCCGATACCCTTGGATTCTCATAAGGCTTTAGAAGATTTTCAATCAGGTATTCATCCGCAGGAACTGCATCCTGCGTCATAAATAGCAGGATATCCGCATCCGAAAGGGTCGCTCCGTATTTTCGGGTACCGCCATGATCAAACGAACTTTTCGGAATCGGTATAACGGAGATATTACTATCCGGAATTGTCGGTAATGGCTGCTCCTGTCCTTCCTGCTCAACCGTGTGAAGGATAATCACCCGATTTGGTTTTATCGTCTGCCGATACAGCATCGTCAATAACCGCTCCAGCTTTTCATCCGAGTGATACGTCGGAATGAATACATCCACGGAATAATTCTTCCAGTTACTTATTGCTTCCATCTTCTGCTATTCCCTCACAATCTATGATAGGAGTGTCAAAAGCCTTCTTAACTAATCGTCTTCATTCATTTGCACAAAGCAAAGAAAATTTAAGTAATAGGAAACCATATTTTAATGCCAACTGTTTGAAGTCGTTGGCACACACCATTACGTACTTCAATCCAAGTATTGCATTTTTTGCAATGCTTTGCGCTGCGTTTTATGCAGCACTTTGGGAACAACGTATTGCGAATGAAATTTGTTTCCTATTACTTGTTAACACATAAATTGTGCAAATTGATGAAGTCGAGTTTATAAATCGGCTTTTGACACTCATATCATCTATTTCATAGTAAAATAATTATCAAATATAAACCTAAAACATGACGCAGGGGCTTATCCCTCTTATCTGCTGATTATACCATATTTTCCACAAAAGAAAACTAAAATAAGAATGAACTTTCCTTAGGAATACCTAGAGTATTATCAATTTTCTATTAAATCAAACGTTTCCAAAGGAAATCGTCGTGGATCGTCATTGATACTGCTTTACCGTCTGCGCTGCCTGATAATAGGAATAATTAAAATCACGAAAGCTCCTATCCGCTTGCTGTTTTAGAATTCTTCTGCAGTACCTGGCACAGTAATCCTCTTTCTCTTTTTCAGTCAAGACCTCGGTGTTCTTTGCTTCCCCCTGCTCCGAATGATTCAGATCGGACAGATACGAGATTACCACCGGAGCAGCATCAAAGGAAAGTCCATCGGTCAGAAACAGAGCATCCTCCATCGTTATCTCCTCCTTATGCTTCAGATGATACGAAGCAATCCAGTAATCCGGTCTGCTAAAGGAAAATACGATATAAGAAATGGCAACTACCGTCACGCAATAGCCAAACAAAGGGAACTCCTTCCGATAAATTGACACGAGAACACCTGCTAATATAAAAACATCCATAAATAAGAACAGAAGAACCAAAAGCCGTAAAAAAGTCAAATGGTAAGCGGCAATATACAGAAGCATCCGGTAGGCAGCGGAAGCTGTCATAATATAAGTACATACGGTCATTATAGTCAGAAGTGCCTTTAATACCTTATGTTCGTGAAACAGCGCAGTACCCGCCACGATAAGTACAATATTAATAATGGTAACTACAAGCAGCTCGAAGAAGCCCCTCCTCGCATATTCTGCAAAGGTAAACTCCGCCGGCAGTACAAATATTCCATTGGAAAAAAGGTAGATGATCTGGATCCCGCAAAACAGAAGATACACTGCTGTAAGTAAGCCGATTGCAGTAATTGCGATTAAGGGATCCTCCTTTTTTCTTTGCTTCGTGTTCTCCATGCCCGCATACTTTGCGGCACCGCAGAGGATTCCATAGCAGGCAAGAAAGCCGAAGAAAACAAGGAGAATAACATTGATGATCCTTGGTGAAACCAAAAATTGAAAGACCTTCCCGGTCATTTCTTTAAAAAGAAGATCCGCACTGGATAATAGTGAAGTGACCAGCAGCAGGACTGGCAGCGCAAGGATGCAGCCAAGGATAATATTTAGCGTTTTGTTGTTCTTGATCACTTTGGTTCTTTTTATAAAACGGACTCCATCCGTAAACGGCATCCCAATAGAAGCAATGCTGCGAAAGAGTAATCCAAATACCCTGCCCATATGCTTTAAAAAATCAAAGCCTTGTTCTTCCTGAAATTGATGCAGCAGGGACCGGTCAAGGAGCAGAAGAATGCCTATGATATTAAGAAACTGCAATCCGATATTGGCCGTAAGCATTGTCGATAGACCTAGCAGGGCTGCACCAGTATAATACGCTATGGTTGCCTTCTTGATCGGTAAGGATAGCCGTTTCATAATAAGTACCAGTAAACCAAGCATAATGAGGGTAAAAAGGAATAGGTTGACCCCTGCTCCGGCTTTATAAAAGCAGGCAGCATAAGCAATGCCAAAGGCTAAGCTAATCCCTCCAAAGATATTAAATTTTAACCGTACCTGCCCGAGCAGGGGTGAATTCGTTTGTTCTTTCTCCGGTACAACGACAGAAGGATCTTCCTGCTGCCCGGATGAAAGAATGTTATTTTGTTGTTCCATAAAATCGATACCTCCCGATTATATTTTGTTGCTTTCTTTTTCTTCTCCCTTTCTTTCTCTTGTTCCTTACTTTATCTTTTTCTTTACTTTTTCTTGCTTCCTTACTTTCTCTTCTTACTTGCTTTTTCTTGTTTCTATCTACAATTTGGTATCTATAATACTTTAATTTTTCTTTTTCCTTACTTTCATAGTTTCTTCTTCCTTCTTTCTCTTCTTTATCTTCTACTCTTATTTTTCCTTTTCCTATTCTCTCTCTTTTTCTTCCTCTTCTTTAACATACTCCAAGATATCTCCTGGCTGGCAATTTAACGCTTTGCAGATTGCATCCAAAGTCGAAAAACGAATTGCCTTTGCCTTATTATTTTTAAGAATGGAGAGGTTTGCCATGGTGATATCCACCTGCTCTGCCAGTTCGGTCAAACCGATCTTTCTCTGTGCCATTACTACATCTAAATTAACTACAATCACAAAAGCACCTCCCTATATTGTCAGATCATTCTCTTGCTTATAAGAAACCGCCTGGTCGAACACATGGGAAAGCACAATCGAGAAAAGGCCGGCGATAAGGAATACCGCTACCAACACGAAAGCAGCCGGTGTAACGACAAAGAACAGTCTTACTGCCATTAAGACAGCAATCACAAAAGCACAGGCACCCATCCTTTTTAAAGAAATAACATTCTCCCTGACAAAGGGATTCTCATGGATCACGGTTCTAAACATCTTCCGCAGGTTCCATAAAATGATAAGAGCAAATACTCCTGCGAAAATGAAAATAACACAGTAGGGTATGTAGTATTTGCGAAAAACGGTATAGAACTTCCCCGCTAATTGAAACAGCCAGGGAACCCCTGCACAGGTCGCAATGCCGGTAAAAAACATAAAATCCAGCAAATATTTTGTAAACCATACGATCGGATCTTTCTTCATACGTATTCTCTTCCTCCTAGAATATATTTCTTTTTCTTCTAATAAGATACTACAACATTTTACGAATGTCAATAATTATTTATTGTTATTCGATAAATATTTATTGACATTCGTTTGCTATGCCTCAAAAAGCCCTCAAAAAAACTTAAATATAAGCTTAATAGTAAAGTGAGATACAATGTTTGAAAATGAAATGCCACTTTGTAATCGCATTTTTGTATTTCCCATGTTATAATACGTCTAACTACGATGATTATATTGGATAAAAGTGAAGAAAGAGTATCTTCACAAAGGAAAGAAATGTTGAAGGATGTGCAAAAAACTGTACAGAAATGGGGAACCAAGCATGAAGACACAGCAAACAAATAGAAATAGTATAAATCAGCAATCCGATCCGCTTACCGCTAACAAAAGGAAGCATATCGGTATAAAAAAGACCGTACTACAAGGAATCACCTTATTGCTTCCTCTTGCCGGCATCTTCATTTTTACGCATCGGGATTGGCTTCTTAACCTTGCCTACCGATTGCCGCCGTGTCCTTTTTATAGCATTTACCATGTTTACTGCCCCTCCTGTGGGAATACCCGCAGTGTTTCCGCTTTATTTCAGGGGAAGCTTCTTACCTCGCTCCGCTATAATATTATTCCGATCCTGCTCCTGCTTTTTTGTCTCTGCGGCTATCTTGAGGCAGCTGCTTACAGCTTTGGTAAGCCCATTAACATCCTTCCAAGGAATTACCGTTTTTATCTGATCGGAGGTCTGCTCATCGCCGCCTACCTCGTCTTTCGTAATTTCATTCCATATTTAACACCCTGATGATTGAAAAATATGAGTGACAAAAGCCTTCTTAACAAATCCTCTTCATCCATTGCACAAATCAAGGTAAAACTTAAGTAATAGGAAACAATATTTTAATGCGCAACTGTTTGAAGTCGTTGGTATGTATTTTGTAGTCTTATGTACCATTACGTACTTCAACCCAAGTATTTCGTTTTTTGCAATGCTTTGAAAACAATGTGTTGCGAATGAATTTTGCTTCATATTACTTATCAACACATAGATTGTGCAAATTGACGAAGTCGAGTTTATAAACCAGCTTTGGTCTCTCATATCATTGATAGATATAAGAATAAAAAAAAGCAGTGCAGCAACCGACCTTTCTTACGGGTTCTATTGCTGCACTGTTTAATTATTACACTTTTTAAGCGGAAACGTGTTGTAAATGAAAATATGTTCCCTATTACTTATTAACTCAAACTTCGCACATAGATATTAGCTATGCACCTTG
>SVEA01000041.1 GCA_015057615.1 Lachnospiraceae bacterium
AGAATAAGTGCTACGCACCTTTTGACACCTTAATCAAGTAATAGGAAGAAATTTTATTTTGCAACCCGTTCCCACTTGATTGAAGTACGTAATGGTACATAAGATTACAAATTACGTAATCTAAGTACCAACGACTTCAAACAGTTTCTCAATAAAATATTGTTTCCTATTACTTAAGCTTTATCTTGATTTGTGCAAATTGATGAAGACTATTAAGTTAGGAAGACTTTTGACACTCATATCAACAAAAAGGGGGAAGTTAGATGCAACATTCGGGTACGAAAACAATAGAAACTGAGCGGTTGATTCTTCGTCAATTTCGATTAGAGGATGCGGAGGATATGTATAAAAATTGGGCAAGTGATGATGCAGTTACAAGATACTTGACCTGGCCAACGCATGGCAGTGTTGAAACATCAAGGGAAGTACTTCGTATATGGACGGAGGGATATGCTTCTCCAGATTATTATCAATGGTGCATCGAATATAAGGAATCCGGTGAGGCAATCGGAAGTATCAGCATAGTGAATATAAATGAGAAAATCGATTCGGTGGAGGTTGGGTACTGCATCAGCAGGAAATATTGGCATCAGGGCATCACTACCGAAGCGTTTCATGCTCTCATTTCTTATCTATTCTATGAAGTCCGGGTGAATCGCATCGAGGCAAGGCATGATCGGAAGAATCCCTGGTCAGGAAAGGTCATGGAGAAATGCGGTCTGAAAAAAGAGGGAGTTAAGCGCATGGGTGACCGGAATAATACCGGTATCTGTGATACCATATACTATGGAATAATAAAGGATGAGTGGCAAGGCAATCGGTAAGGAGATACAAAAACCTGCTATGCGAAGCGGTCTAGGAATGTGACCGCCTTACATAGCAGGCTTTTTTAATTAGCAAGTGAATTACCTGCTAATTTATCTATTTATTTAGAAGGAAAGGATAATAGGAATTCGTAATTAGTTTGTGAATAACTGAGACCAGTAAATCGTCCCGTTTGCTTCATACACGCCGATACCGATTTTATTAAAGTTGGCATTTAAGATGTTAGCTCTGTGTCCGGAGGAATTCATCCAGCCATTTACCACTTCGCTCGGAGTTCTTTGGCCGTAGGCAATATTTTCACCGGCGGTACGGTAAGAAATATTATATTCCTTTAATACGGTGGAGAAGCTTGTGCCATTCGGTCTGGTATGAGAGAAGGATTGCTTTGTTTCCTGGGCACGTTTGTTGGCAGCTGCGGTTAAGGTGGAATTGGTAGTTAAGGCAGATAATCCTGCTTTCGCACGTTCCTGGTTAACTATTTGAAGTACCTGATTGGCGTAGCTGCTTAAGCCGGAATTGTTCTGTGTATCCGTATTGTCGTCAGGTGACGGGGTAGGCTTTGCAGGCTGCGTTGGAGTGTCGTTATTATTGTTATTGCTGTTATTGTTATTACTATTATTGTTATTACTATTATTGTTATTACTATTATTGTTATTATTGTTGCAGCTACTGTTAGAAGGAATCTCAACCTTGAAGCCGCTGTCTTTAAGTTTGGCAAGAATATCTTCAACAGAATCGAACTCGGAGAGGTCGACATTTCCGTATGCAATTACTTTGCCGTTTAGTGTATAGCAATTTTCACTGCTGTCGTATACAATTTTCTCGATGGTATCCGAATTAAGAACCGCTTTATTGGAAGCTGTGTTGCCGGCAGGAGTAATGCAGTTATTTGCTTTCTGGCTGTTTACTGCCGGGGCTGCATTTTTCTTCTGATTCGTTGCGGTTGCTTTAATTATGTTCTCTTTTTTTGCAGAATCCTTTGCTGCATCTGCGACGGGAGCTGTTTTCTTCTGCTTGGTAACTGCTTCCTTTTTAACTGCTTTTGTTACCTTTGCTTTATTTTCTACATCATTCCCGGATGCTATGTTTGTATTTGTCTTTGAGGGAAGAGCTTGTACTTCCTCGCCTTTTATATCTTTTGCAGTTTCTTGCACTGTTTCCTGCTGTTCATTCGTTTCAGTGTTAAGCTCCTTATTTAATGTATTCTTTATTTGAAAAGAATTTTGGTTTGCTCCTAATGCACCGAACAGAGATAATAGCAGTGTACATGCAGTCGTGATAAAGAGTTTTTTCATTTTCGTGTACCTCCTTAATTGGTTGTATCAGTTACATGCATAGCCTAACATAGGCGTAGTACAGGGTTCAATAGTTAGATATTGGTCTCACTTCCTAGTCCTTCAAGATAAGTTCCTTAATCCTCCAGAAATATAGCAAATGGATCCATATTAATTTCCTGACCTATCCAATTGAATAATTTGGATGGAAACCTGCAAACGCCCTTAAACTAAGGCTTACATCCTTTAGTAACTTGGATTTTTCGGAAGAATAATTAACTTTTTTAATCGTTAAAGGCAATTACAGCGGGAGCGAAAATGTATTGCAGAAATTTTAAAAAAATATTACGAAAATATTAAGTTGAGCAAAAAAGTCACAAGAAAAGTAAGAAAAAATAATTATAATTAACTACTTTTTACAAAGCATCAAAGCAAGGATGCTTCTCAATTCTTCCTTTCGGTTGTTCCGGATGGTAGGGTATGGCTCTGCTGAAACTTCACAAAAACAAAATATAAAAGATAATATTGACATCGGATTTTGGAGGTGTTATAGTGTGTATAGTCAATATATACACTATAGACATAATTTGATACTTTGGAGGTGAAGGAGTGAACATACTAATCAGTAATTCCAGTGATAAACCAATCTATGAGCAGATAACAACGCAGATAAAGCAGATGATTATCAGTGGAGAATTAGAGGCAGGCTACCTGCTTCCTTCCATGCGGATGCTGGCAAAGGAGCTGCGTATCAGTGTGATCACTACCAAACGAGCTTATGATGATCTGGAGCGGGATGGTTTTATCTATACGGTTATCGGTAAGGGCAGCTTTGTTGCGGAGAAAAATATGGAGTTTATTCGGGAGGAACAGCTGAAAATAGTTGAAGAACATCTTGGAAAAGCAGCTGCCGGAGCGAAGGCAGGAGGTATCAGTTTAGAGGAAATGCAGGAAATACTGCAAATTATTTATGAGGAGGAAAAATAATATGGCAAATGGATTTAATGATAAAAATGCGATTGTAATTCAAGATCTGACAAAGCGGTATGATAATTTTACCCTAGATAAGATTAGCTTTCATGTTCCAATGGGGACGATCATGGGCTTTGTCGGCGAAAATGGTGCAGGAAAGACGACAACCATTAAAGCAATGTTGGATCTGATTCATACGGATGGAGGCAAGATATCTGTTCTTGGATCCGATTCCAGGAACCTTCCCAAGGAGAAAAAAGCATTGCTAGGTGTAGTCCTGGATGGAAGTAATCTGCATGAAAACTTGAATCTAAGTAATATTAACTTTATTATGAAACGGATTTATCCGAACTGGGAAGATGCCGTATTTTTTAATTATGGTAAGAAATTTAATCTGCCGGAGAATAAGAACATCAAGGAGTTTTCCCGTGGTATGAAAATGAAATTATCGATTGCGATTGCATTATCCCATGGAGCAAAGCTGCTCATACTAGATGAAGCAACCAGTGGATTGGACCCGATGGTACGTGACGAAATTCTGGATATTTTCCTGGAATTCATTCAGGATGAGGAACACACCATACTCTTATCCTCCCATATCATCAGTGATATTGAAAAAATAGCGGATTATGTAACCTTTATTCATAAAGGCAGCATTGTGTTTAGCGAAAACAAGGATGATCTGATCTACCAGCATGGTGTAATTCATTGTAGGAAAGAGGAGGCACGGGAGATCAATTCGTCCTATATTGTGGGGACCCGGGAGAATAGCTACGGAGCGGAGGTTCTTATCAAGAATAAAGATGCGTTTCTAAAACGGTATCACCAGTATCAGATTGAACGAACCTCGATCGAGGAAATTATGCTATTTGTCAGTCGTGGAAAGGAGAAGATGTAAAATGAGTGGTTTAATTTGGAAGGATTTAATTAATTTAAAAAGGTACGCCAAAACATTTGGTATTTTCATTCTTGTGTACGGTTTCCTGGCATTTACCCAGAAGGATACCGGCTTCATTACCGGAGTCTTTACCATATTTTCTGCAATCCTGACGATGAGTAGCTATTCTTTTGATGAAATGTCCAAATGGGATGCCTATGCACTTACCATGCCAATCACAAGGAAAGATATCGTTCGGGGAAAATATCTGCTTATGCTCCTATTTGTGCTGTTCGGATCCACTTTCAGTGCGGTATTTGGAACGCTTATTAATATAGCCATCGGATCAGAAAATGTTTTTGGAGGGATGGAGGCATCCTTTATAGGGGCAGCTATTGTAATCCTTTTCTATTCTATAATCCTTCCGTTTATTACAAAACAGGGAATTGAAAAGGCGAGAATTATCCTGTTTATCGTATATATCGTTCCGTTTGCAGCAGGGTATTTCCTAAAAACAGCGCTGAAAGCTGGAAGCATAGAGATACCGGATCAATTATTGCAGATCAGCGAGACAGCAATTCAATACAGGCATTTGTTAATTCCGATTGTATTAATTACCAGTTTAAGCATCTCTTATTTTATATCCTCTCAAATATACTGTAAGAAGGAATTTTAGTACGTTCACCTTTCTCCATAAAATTCATAAAGTATTATATGAAATATTATGGAGAAAGGAATCTGAAATTGTATAGAGATTATAATAATCAAAATAAGAAGGGGTCAGAGGAACCGGCTCCGGTAAAGAATCAGCAGTTTTTCCCTGGAGGATTCCCTGGGCGGCCACCGCAGCCACCGGGACAAATGAGACCACAGCCGGGACAGAGACCGCAGGTAGGACCGCCGCCTGGACAGATGGGACCGCAGCCGGGGCAGACAGCTCCACAGCCTGGACAGTTGAGAGCACCGATGAGCGCACCACCTAATTTTACACCGGAATTGCCGAGTGCAGAAAGAGAGCAATTGCAAGCACCATTCGGCGCACCGCAGTTTGCGCCTCGCAGACCGAGAAATTTAAGAAGCTGCTTAAACCGCTTCACATATATTTGGCTGGTCAATGGTAATAGCTTCTGGTTTTTCCCAATTTTTCTATCCGGTCAACAGGTAGTTGGATTCCGCTGGAGGCGGGGAAGCTGGGTATTTGATCGCATTAGTACAAGGAGAATTCTCTTTCATCAGTGCTTCTAGTAGATCGCTAAAGAATAGCGGAAATAGATTCACAGAATAGAATAAAGGGGTAAGAACGTTTCGAGGGGTTGCTGCAAAACAATCCCTCCTATTTTTTGTAAATGAAAATAAAACAAGCCTCATTGTAGCAAATTAATAAAAATAATCAAGATATCACTATACCTTTTGAATAAAATAAGATATAATATAGTTAGTAAACAAATTGCCCATGTAAATACATAGAAAAAGGAGAAGAAGTATGAGCGGTTTCATCTACAAGGAGCACAGTGCATTGGATTCTGCGAAACAGGCATGCGATAGGATGATAAATGAATTTGCTCCCGAGGAATTACCTCCCAAAGGAGAATTCTATTATCATCAGGGGGTATTTCTATCCGGGATGCAAAAGACAAATGAACTGTGTCAGGACTTCTAAGAGAGACAGCATCAGTGATAGACTGTTTCGAGGGATGGAGCGGGCAGTATATGGTTCATGGTTAAATCTATTGAAAGATATATTTATAGAATAAAGAAACCAACATAATGAAGATATGAGTGACAAAAGCCGATTTATAAACTCGACTTCTTCAATTTGCACAATATATGTGTTGACAAGTAATATGATAAATTTCATTCGCAACACAATATCTCACAAAACACTGTATAAAACGAAGTACTTGGGTTGAAGTACGTAATGGTACATAAGACTACAAAATACGTGGTCTAAATACCAACAACTTCAAACAGTTGCGTATTAAATTATTATTTCCTATTACATAAGTTTTACCTTGATTTGTACAAATTGATGAAGACAATTTGCTAAGAAGGCTTTTGCCGGGATAATCATAATAAATATACAAGAAAAGAGGTACAGGATGATGAACTGGGGAAAAGCATGGTTGAATTACAAAAAGATTGATGGTATGGAAGAGACGAAATTACTGGATGAGATTTACTATTATTGGGAGGACCCGATTATTGTCAATGCAGCAGCGGAATTAGAGACTGCCTTAACTAAAATGCAGGAAATTTCCGTTACAAGCAGACGGATAGAGAAAGGGGAAGAAGCAAAGCTTCCTTCCGGAGTGATTCTTCAGGTGGAAGAATCAAGTTCCCTTGATAAGGAAGGCTATCGGATCACGCGTGAAGAGAATAAAATCTTTATTGAAGGAAAGGAACCGACAGGAGTACTCTATGGAGCATTCCATCTGATCCGGCTAATCGGCTGCGGAGAAAGCATAGAAAGACTTGCCATAGAAGAGGCTCCGTCCAATCCAAACCGTATGCTGAACCATTGGGATAATATCGATGGTTCCATTGAAAGAGGATATGCCGGCAAATCCATTTTCTTTGATAAAGAGAATATTCTTCTGAATGATCGAACCAGGGATTACGCAAGACTCTGCGCCTCCGTTGGTATTAACGGCGTTGTTATCAATAATGTAAATGTAAGAGGGGCCGCAACCCGGCTGATTACCAAGGAATATCTTCCTCAGTTAAAGAAAATGGCAGATATTTTCCATGGGTACGGGATTAAGCTGTTCCTCAGTCTGAATTTTGCTGCTCCGATGGAAATCGGAGGGCTTACTCTTGCCGATCCGTTAGATTCGCAGGTGATCACCTGGTGGAAGGGCGCATTCAAGGAAATATATGAGTATATTCCGGACTTTGGCGGCTTCTTAGTAAAAGCGGATTCCGAAGGAAGACCCGGTCCGTTTACCTATCATAGAACCCACGCTGAGGGAGCGAATATGCTGGCTGAAATAATCAAGCCGTATGGCGGCATTATTGTCTGGAGATGCTTTGTATATAATTGCAAGCAGGATTGGAGGGATCGATTAACCGATCGTGCGAAGGCAGGATATGATAATTTTATGCCGCTGGACGGGAAGTTTAATGACAATGTGATCTTGCAGATTAAAAACGGACCGATGGATTTTCAGGTCAGAGAACCGGTTTCTCCACTGCTTGGCGGGTTAAGACATACAAACCAGATATTAGAGGTGCAGGTTACACAGGAATACACCGGACAGCAGAGACATGTCTGCTACCTGATCCCAATGTGGGAGGAAGTATTAAAATTTAAAACTTATTGCGGTGAGAAGGCGGACACGGTTGCAGATATCGTAAGTGGACGTACCTTCTACCAGACAAACTGCGGTATGGCAGGTGTCGCCAATATAGGTAATGATGAGAACTGGACCGGACATGATCTGGCAGCTGCAAACTGGTACGGATTTGGACGAATCAGCTGGGATACCACCCTTACCGCAGAAGAAATCGCGAAGGAATGGATTTTGATGACATTTTCAGATGATGAGAGGGTTATCGAAAATATCACCGGTATTCTGATGAACTCCTGGCCCGCGTATGAGAAATATACCTCTCCCCTCGGCATCGGCTGGATGGTAAATCCCGGCCATCATTACGGCCCGAATGTGGACGGATATGAGTATGACCGTTGGGGAACCTATCATAGAGCGGACTGCAAGGGCATTGGCGTGGAAAGAGGACAAGCAGGCACCGGTTATACGCTGCAATATCATGAACCCAATGCTTCGATGTATGAAAAGATTGAAACCTGTCCGGAAGAACTGCTGCTTTTCTTCCATTATATCAGCTATACCCATAAGCTAAAGAGCGGGAAAACACTGATTCAACATATCTATGATACGCATTTTGAAGGGGTTGAAGATGTTGAAGAGATGATAAAGAAGTGGAAGGCTCTGGAAGGTAGTATTGATAGCGATGCATTTGAGCGTGTTACCTTGCGCCTAAAGGAGCAATTATCAAATTCTAAGGATTGGCGTGATATCGTAAACTCTTATTTTTATCGTAAATCCGGAATTGCAGATGGAAAAAACAGAACAATTTACTAAAGTGATATGAGTGGCAAAAGCCGATTTATAAACTTAACTTCTTCAATTTGCACAATCTATGTGCTGACAAGTAATATGGAACAAATTTCATTCGCAACACGCAGTTCCGCAAAGCATTGCAAAAAGCGCAATACTTGGGTTGAAGTATGTAATGGTACAAAGATCATAAAACACAGGATCTAAGTACCAACGACTTCAAACAGTTGCGCAGTAAAATATTGTTTCCTATTACTTAAGTTTTACCTTGATTTGTGCAAATTGATGAAGATGATTTGTTGAAGAAGGCTTTTGTCACTCTATCTTTATATAACCTAGTAGGTAATTTGAGAGTTTAAGGTGCTCCCCGGCAGGCAGATGTTTTGAGGTCGAAACGTTTGCATGCCGGGGAGTTATGTCGTTGTATGGAAGTCTTTTATAAGAAGCCCAAAGTGACTAACTTGTAACTTTTGAAGGCAAAATAGTCACCGCAAAGTCACTTTCGGTTGCTAAGATAACTCGGAAAACAAAACAAACGGAGGGAAACCTGTGGAAATACTCAAAGTTAAAAACTTAATAAAAACCTATGGCAAGGGTGACATGGCTAAAAGCGACAGTATTATTGAAGTGATAAGGGGTGAAGGAAAATGAAAAAGTTAAATTCAACAACAATAAAGCTACTCGCGTGTGCGCTAATGTTCTGCGATCACATTCATCAAATGTTCTTCTTCATCGGAGACCTGACGTGGCTCAATATGCTTGGCCGTCCGGTGTTTGTGCTGTTCCTGTTCTGCTCTGCGGAAGCGTTTCATTATACCCGCAGCAAGAAGAAGTACATCCTACGTACCGGAATTGCCGCCGCCATAATGACGCTTGTTTTTGCAGTTGTTTCAATATTGCTGCCGAACAACCACAACGTGGAACTTATGAACAACGCTTTTGCAACATTTTGTGTTGCGGCGATTTGGATGCTTGCGTGGGATAATTTCAAATCCGGCGCTCTTGAAAAGAAAGCAAAGAAATTCTTCGCCGGGCTTGGTATCCTGCTTATCCCGGTCCTTACTGCGCTGCCAAGCATCCTGGTCTTGCAGTTCACCCAGCAGCCGGACGGCACCATCTCCACAACAGGGCAAGTTCTGCTTGCTTTTTCGATGGCAATCCCCAATTTCATGATGATTGAGGGTGGGGTTCTCATGGCACTGCTCGGCACGGTGTTCTATGTGTTCCGCTCTATGCAAAAACTGGACGACAAGGTTTTCCTCTCGCGCCCGCTTTGGCTCTGGGTACAGGTGGTTCTCCTGTTCGCTATGTCTGCGTATTCCTTCGTCGTTGGTCATACCAATAACGATATCCAGTGGATGATGGCTTTCGCCGCAATTCCAATGCTGATGTATAACGGTGAGCGTGGTAAGGGAATGAAAAACTTCTTCTATGTGTTCTACCCCGCGCACATTATTATGTTGTATTTGGTGAGTACATTGGTGTTTAAGTGATAAGATATCTTATCACTTACAAGATGAACATATAATTTACCAATGTTTACACAATCAAATTTCGGTGATATAGTATATTTGAAATGCGTGCTGCAACGTTTTGCGATTTTGAATCTTCTGTTACACATTCCGAGGTAGGAAGTAAGTGGTGACAGATCATTTTGAGCATGTGGTTATTATGCATCAACAGTTGGAAATATCACTGAAAATGCAATAAAGATATATACAAGAACAACATAAGAGGAGAATATGTGATTATGATTTATGAAGAAAAATCAATACAGGTAAAAGGTTCTCTGCCGGAGGTAAAGCTGTATATATATGCCTTAGATAATTCTCCGGAGATCAATCCGCAAGGCTTACGGCCGATTATTGTAATGTGTCCGGGCGGCGGCTATGCTATGACCTCCGATCGGGAAGCGGAAGCAGTGGCAATGAAATTCCTGGCAATGGGCTGTCATGCTGCCATACTGCGGTATTCCTGCAGGCCGGCGGTTTATCCCACCGCTTTGACAGAACTTGCAGAGTCGCTTCGGTATCTTAGGGAAAATGCGGCTAACTATCATATCGATCCCAATCGAATCGTTGTCCAGGGTTCGTCTGCCGGCGGTCATCTGGCTGCAAGTCTTGGCGTATTCTGGAGGAAGCCGTTCTTAGCGGAAGCGCTGCATTGCAATTTGGAGGATATCAGACCGAATGGAATGATACTGAATTATCCGGTGATTACTTCCGGGGAATATGCACATCGGGAATCCTTCCGGAATCTATTGGGCGACCGGTATGATGAGCTGGTTGAGGAGATGTCTCTGGAAAAACAAGTGAGTGCAGATACTCCAAAGACCTTCCTATGGCATACCTTCCCGGATGATTGTGTTCCTGCAATGAATTCCCTTCTATTCGTGCAAGCGTTAATGAAACAGAATATTTCAACGGAATTTCATATGTATCCGGTTGGCGGCCATGGACTTGGATTGGCAGATGAATTAACAGCGACTCCGGATGGCTACGGAATTCAAAAGGAATGCAAGAGCTGGATCACTCTTGCAGGGATCTGGTTAGAAAATCTGTAGAAATCTTCGAATTCATTAGGAACAAGTTGATTTAGCCGGGCATACTACATAGCAAACAATAGAAAAGGAAGATGAGGAGAATAGGTATGTTTAATCCGTCAAAATTATTTAAAGTGAAAAATGCTTGGGATACCTTTTCATCAAACCATCCCAAATTTGCAATGTTTCTAAATGCACTGCATCAGAATGGCTTAGAGGAAGGAACAATCATTGAGGTCAATGTAACGACAGCTTCTGGGAAAACACTGAGTTCGAATTTGAAGCTAACAAAATCCGACATGGATTTGTTTAAAGAATTATCAGAACTATCAAAAAATTAGTATTTCAACCAAAATCCTTATTCTAACATCCGTTGGAATAAGGATTTTTGTAAATTCCCCAAACTATGCTATAATGAAGGTGAAATGAATGAATTAAAAAGTCAATAGGCATTTGGTATGTAGAAAAATGTCACATTAAAGGAGCCGCATAAATGAGTTTACAAGCAATGGAGAAAGAAAATAATAAGATCGGTGCTGCTATTCAATATTTTCGGGAAACCTATCAGGTATCTCAAAGTAGGTTATGCAAAGGATTATGCTCTATTGCCACCTTATCCAGAATCGAATCGGGGGAGAGGGATGCGGATTCGCTCCTGCTGGAAACCTTATTGGAGCGTTTGGGGAAAACACCGAATCAATTCGAATTGATCTTAACAGATTCCGATTATGAAGCCTATCAAAAAAGGGAAGAGATCAGGTATCTGATTGAAAATAAAAACTTAGAGGAAGCCGGTAAGCTACTTTCCACTTATGAGAGAACAGTACCTTCGAAAGGAAACGTACATAAGCAGTTTATCGTAAGAAGTAAGGCGCTGCTAAATGAGCTGCAGGGTGGTGGGGTAGAAGTAACCCTTGAACTGTTAATGGAAGCAATCACATATACGGTTCCCGATTTTAAAACCAATAAGATCAAGGAGTACTATTTAAGCAATTCGGAATTAAATATCATAATTGATATTATAGAAAGAATGCTATTGATGCAAAATATAAGCAGGGCAAAAGAGCTGATCAACCAAATTCTGGACCACCTGGACAAGCATAATTCCAAGGAGAAGAACAATATACTTTATCCGAAGGCGGCAATTCTTGCATGCAAGCTCTATATGCAGGATAAGGAATATGAAAAGGCATTGGATTTATGCAATAAAGGTTTAATTAGAACGAAAGGCAGCAAGAAGCTGGATTTTCTTGGTGATCTGTACTTGATGAAAGCACAAGCAACGGAAGCTTTGCAAAAACATAAAAGGGAACGGAATCCACAGGAATGCGTGAAACTGTTTCTTCAGGCATTCCATGTATTCAAATTTTGTGAGGAAAACAAAATTGCAGAAAATATTGAAAAATACTTACAGGAGGAGTATCAATGGGTATGTATCGACTGGGTGATATGATCCGTATGACCAGGAAATCACTTTCCATTACGCAGGAGCAACTATGTGATGGCATTTGCTCGATTGAGACTTTGTCAAGGATAGAAACAGGCAGACAGAGTCCCAGTAGGGATACCTATGAGCTTCTTATGGAACGTATGGGTAGAATTCGGGAAAGAGCATATTCAATGCTATCTGTGTCTGATTTTAAAGTTTTAGAAAAAATGAAACTATTCGAAGACTATATAAAGCTGTATGACTATCATCGTGCAGAGGCAGTGCTGAATGGGATTAAAAAGACGTTAGGTAATACGATTTTAGATAGGCAGTTTATAATACGAGGAGAAAATCTCGTGAATTACCGTCTCAATAGAATTTCAGTCAATGAATTTCTTGAGGGTTTACAGGAGGCTATTCGACTTACGATCCCACAATATGGAAATATATCCTTAGCGAATTGGCCATTAAATCTGAATGAGGCAGGATTACTAATTAATATCTCAACTGCTTATGCGGAAAAGGAAGATTATCTCAAGGCGATTGGAATTCTCGAAGAGGCATCCAGTGCTTTAAAGCAAAGTTATATGGAAGATTTACAAAGGGCAATAATACAGACGGTAGTGCTAAATAATCTTTCAAAATGTTATGGCCTAATTGGAAAACATGAAAAGGCAATTGAGATAGCGAAAGAAGGAATATCGATATCTAAAATCTATAAACTTGGTAATGTGCTGTCAAATATGTTATACAATATCTCGTGGAATCTGGAGGAACTAATCAAAAAAGGGTTGTTACCGCATGACTACAAACAAGATTGTCTTACTTATTTAGAACAAGCTTATTATATAGCCTCTGCTATGCAACAACCCTTTATTGAAAAGTTCATAGAAAGTCATTTAAAAGTAAATTATGAAGATGTCGTAAAAAATCTATAGTGACAATATTATGTCATTGAAATTCAATCAACGAATGGCAAATCACTACAAGGTGAAATGCCAACACCTGGATTTATGTAGCCTTGAGCTGCCGGTGCGAGCACATTTATTAGCATAAGGAAAGCAGAAACAATAAGAATTTTTTTGAATTTTTTCATTTAAAATACCTCCTTAAATATAAATAATTTTATTGGTATTTATATTATAATATCTTTTACTACAAAATACCATGTCGTATTTGGAAAATTTCCAAATTAATGTTTTCCAAATACGACATGGTATTTTTGTTTTTAATAAGATAAGATATAGACAAACCAACAGTTGGGATTTTGGGAGAAAGATATGAAAAAGGAATATAGCGACATTTTAACTGGACTACCTAATTTGATTCTATTCCATAAAATGATAGATGATCTTATCACTCATAGCCCTGAGTTAGATAGGTTTGCTATAGTCTGTCTCAGCATTGAAAACCTGAGAGAGATCAAGGAAGCTTTCGGCTATAAAACTGGTGAGAAAGCAATCAAAGGGATAGCCGATTATTTGGACAATGCTTATTTTACATCTCGTATTGCAGAAGGAAGATTTGCATTATTAATTCCAGATATAAAATCAAAGAAATATCTGGAGAATATCATGGAAGAGCTTATGGACAAGGTTCGGACAGCATATTCCTGTGATAAGGAGCAATTATACATCTCGATGATTGCAGGCATTTCTATTTACCCTGTCCATGGCAGCGATACCGCTGTTTTGTTGCAGAACGCTGAAGCCGCACTTAATTTGGCGAAGGAAAACGGAGAAGATATTCAAATATATAAAGATGCGTTTCAAGAAGATGTTATGACGCAGGTACATATGGCAAATATGCTTCAGAACGGGCTGGACAGACAGGAATTCACACTTTACTATCAGCCGGAATTTGATTTGAGAACACTTGAGATTATTGGAGTCGAAGCTTTGGTACGGTGGTATCAGCCGGAGAATGGATTTATCTCACCGGAGGATTTTATTCCGATTGCGGAGAAATCAAGGTTGATTTACAAATTAGAGCAATGGATTGTGAACAAGGCACTGAGTCAAAAGCTGCAATGGGAAAAAGAAGGGCTTCATCATTTAGAACTATCGATCAATATGTCAAGTAAGACCTTGGAAAGCGAACGCTATTTTGACAAAATGGAGAATATTATTTCATCCTATAACGTAGATTATTCCAAAGTAATTATAGAATTAACAGAGACAATGAACTTGGCGAATTTAGACTGCGTGGCGGACCGGTTAAAAAGACTGAAAAAACTAGGAATAAAAATAGCGCTGGATGATTTTGGTACCGGATTTTCGTCGTTGAATCATCTGAGAACCTTACCGATTGATATCATTAAGATCGATAAGAGCTTCATTCAATCCGTATTAGACAATAATAAGGAAGCAATTATCGTAAAAAATATGATTGCGATGTCACATGAATTAGATTATAGAGTGGTTGCCGAAGGAATTGAAACGCAGGAGCAATATGATTTTTTAATACAGAATTGCGGGGAAAGAGGACAAGGCTTTCTTCTATGCATGCCGATACCGGAAGAAAAATTAAGTGAGCTGATGAAAATTTGTAAATATAATAAAGAGATCGCTGTTTAGCGGGCGATCGGCTGAAAAAGTTATTGATGAAAAGACAACCTTTTCTCATAATAAAGTGTATGGGGATACACGAACAGAAGGACTCTTCAATAGAAGGGTTCTTTTTTATGTTATAGGATAGTTCTCTGAACTTATCTATAACATAAAAAGCACTCCATGCAGGATACGCACTCGCACGTTGGTATATGTTGGCTTTGCCAACCGCGCTCGGAGAATGTGCCAAGGCACATTCTTTGCTCTGGAAAGGGTGTAGAGAATAGGATATAATGTATATATGAGCTCCTATTCATGTTCAGTTTGTTATATTATTTATGACACTCATATCAAAATTAGATTATGATAAGAAACAGGTGATTGGGAAGCTTCGATATAAACTAGAGATTTTTTGCAATTGTCTCTATGGTAAAAAATCAGTAAGGAGAAGGATAATGGATAAGAATCAGGTTACTTTAACACCGCCCATGGGGTGGAATAGTTGGGATTGCTACGGTGCTTCGGTTACGGAAGAAATTCTTAAAAAAAATGCCGTTTATATGAGTACAAATTTAAAGAAATATGGTTGGGAGTACATAGTATGCGATATACAGTGGTACGAGCCCAAGGCAAAATCCACAGAGTATAACGCCTTTTTTCCATTGGAAATGGATCCGTACTCCAGGTTGAT
Organism: Lachnospiraceae bacterium; assembly: GCA_015057615.1. Classification (GTDB taxonomy): domain Bacteria; phylum Bacillota; class Clostridia; order Lachnospirales; family Lachnospiraceae; genus Mobilitalea. The sequence continues at coordinate 15,239 of SVEA01000041.1, forward strand.
TCCGGCAGTGAATCGATTTCCGTCAGCCGGAAATGGGCAGGGATTTCGACCGATTGCGGATTATATTCATAGCTTGGGTCTTAAATTTGGCATTCATATCATGCGGGGAATCCCTAGACAAGCGGTACACCGGGCTATGGCCATCAAAGGAACAACTGCTACAGCAAGGGATATCGCTCATCCCTATTCTATTTGTTCCTGGAATACGGATATGTATGGGGTGAATCCGGATGCGGATGGGGCACAGGAGTATTATAATTCTTTATTTGAACTGTATGCACAGTGGAATGTAGACTATATAAAAGTAGATGATATCTGTGTAACAGAATACAAACCACATGATCCTTATTCTGCGAAGAGAGAAATTGAAATGATACGAAAGGCGATTGATCAATGCGGGCGTCCGATGGTTTTAAGCCTTTCACCGGGGCCGGCAGTATTATCGGAGGCAGAACATTTAAGTAAGTACGCAAATATGTGGAGGATGACAGGGGACTTCTGGGACAATTGGGATCAGCTGTATCGTATGTTTGACTACTGTTATGATTGGAGTCCATTTGTTAAGGAAGGCTGCTGGCCGGATTGTGATATGCTTCCGATTGGACGGGTTGGCATTAATACACCGGGGCATAATCCAAACGAAAGAAATACGAATTTTACGCGAAATGAGCAAATTACAATGATGACCCTATGGTGTATCTTCCGTTCACCTTTAATGATAGGATCCGAATTAACCGCATTGGATGATTGGACATTTAAGCTTCTGACGAATGAAAATGTCCTGCGTCTATTAAAATATTCCCATGATGCCAGACAGGTATTTCGGAGTTTTGATACGGTCATCTGGGCAAGTGACGATGAAGACGGAAGTAAGTACATAGCTTTCTTTAATACGGGTTTCTCAAAAACAACGCCAAGTATTAATTTCATGAACCTCGGAATAAATGGAACTTATGAAATGATTGATCTATGGAGCGGTGAGACGGTAGGAGAGTATCAGCAAAGAATTACGACGGAAGTCGATATTCATGGAGCAAGGCTATTTAAGCTGATAAAGAAAAATCGATAGCATCTTGTATAACCAAGCTCAAGCATGCAAGTTTATGTTTACAATAGCAATTGTATTAAATATGGTAAAAACTACAAAGGAGGCATTCATTTGGATATTCAATCTTCAATTAATGAGAAAGAAACGACACGGACAACAAAACAGATATTCCTAGGATGTTTTTACACATTCTTTGTAAATGGCGGTCTTGCCCTGATTCTGGGTGCAATCCTTCCTTTTATGAAAGTAACGTATAACCTAAACTATCAGACTGCCGGATTGCTGCTTTCCTTTCATTCGGTTGGAAATCTGGTATCCAGTTTTACAGGGGGCATACTTCCGGTGTACCTTGGCAGGAAGAAAAGCATACTGCTGTTCAGCAGCATGGGCTTTCTTGCATTTATACTAATGACGCTTACCGGCAATCCATTTCTTTTACTTCTTGCCTTTTTCCTGACCGGCATGAACCGTGGAGCGGTCAGTAATTTTAATAATACCATAATCAATGAAATTGCAACCGGAAAAGGCTGGGCATTAAACTTATTACATAGTATTTTTGCAGTCGGCGCTTTTGTATCTCCGTTTATCGCGTTATTCTTTACAAGAAATAATTCGGACGGCTGGATTTACGCAGCGTTAGTTCTATCATTCTTTTGCCTGATCGAGCTGATCGTATACGGAAGAATGCAGATACCGAATAATGAACCTTTACTCAAGGAGCGTAAAAAAGCAGACTTCGGCTTCCTAAAAAACAAATATTTTCTTACTGCCTCCGGTATCCTGTTCTCCTATATGTGTGCCGAGCAGGCGATTAATGGATGGCTGGTAACCTATTTTAAGGATTCCGGCATTATGAGCGGAAATCTTGCACAGAGCATGGCGAGCCTGCTCTGGCTTGTTATTCTGATCGGACGTTTGTTATGTGCCTATCTTTCCAGTAAGATAAAGAAGTCAAGACTACTTTTACTAAATGCTTTTGGATACCTGATTTTCTTTATCCTCTTACTGTTTAGCCGGACAATGGTTCCGGTTGTTGCCGGAATTATTGGAGTCGGTTTCTTTATGGCAGGGCTGTATCCAACGGTGATGGCAAGCATTGGTGAAATTATCAAAGAATATCCGCTTGCCCTTAGTTTTCTCCTAACCTTCACCGGACTTGGAGCAATACTAATGCCTGCAATCATTGGGATCGTAGCCGATGCCGTAGGAATCCTAGGTGGGATGAGCGTTGTTATCATTGCGGTAGCGATAACGCTTGCATTAATTATATACAATGCTGTTATCTCGAAGGATAGGGAGATATCCTAGCGGAATGCCACAGGATAAGCGATCTTAAAATAGATATTATATAGGAAACCAGGGCTGTTGCAGGACAAATGAAAACGATATAAGAGGAATCAAATGCTTTTACTCTAAGTATGAGGGAAGATCATTGACCTTTTTTATATCAGTTGCAGATGGAAATGCAACAGCCCATTGTTTATTAATAAATCCTATGTAGAGAAAGAAGTGGGCTTTTGCCATCGATAAACTTGGTGAAAGGTTGGAGCTTACTACTTAATAACATCATGATAGATCATATCAACTATTTCATTTAAGCTTAGATCTTTATGAAGACTAACTTCGGGAATGATATCTATAAAATCTTTATCATTCCACCATTCTCTCATTTCCTTTTCTCCAAATTCATGAGCATTTGGCTTTTGCTGATGGCGAATTAAAGTTTCTTCGAAAGGGATATCAAAATAGTATGCGAAAATATGGTGATTAAATTCTCTAAGTAGATCTTCAAATAGTTGTCTATACCATTTGGAATTTAGAATACCTTCTAAGATCACAATCTGGCAATGCCTTTTCCCGTATAGTGCAAGCTCAAATAGTAACTGACCTGCCTTTGGGTTTGGTCCATCTTTTACAAATAGCATTTCTCTTCTAACGGCGTCTTGCGAAATGAGCATTGTACCATAACCAAATTTCCTTTGTAATACTTTTCCTGTTGTTGTCTTACCGCTTCCGGAATTACCTCGTAATATTATTAACTGTGCCGCATTATTAATCATTTAGCTCCTCCCTGAATTTGTTAAATCTGTTTACCTAATAAATATTCATTAATCGTTCGATTTCTTTGCAGAGTTTTTGTTTCATATTTCTTAATTCATCTTCCGCTGGACGATTATCATCACTATACAGTTCATTAGCCGGCATCCTCCATACTGGTCCCTTGACGGGGATGTCTCCGGCAATCCTGGGAAACAGATGCCAATGAAGATGGGAATCTCCATTACCTAACAATTCATAATTTAGCTTTTCTGGTTGAAATGCATTATAAACGGCTTCCGCTACTAAACTCATTTCCTCTAAATATTTCCTTCGAAAATCCTTAGGTAAAAAATGAAGTTCTGTTGTATGTTCTTTACATAGAAACAACGTATAACCTTTAAAATGCTGATGGTCACCAATAACAACATAACCGGTTTCAAGCTCCTTAACAAAATAAGGGTTTGTCCCCTTTCTTATCATATCAATTCGTTCACATACCAGGCACCCCATAGAATAGTTTGCTCCTCTCTTTTAAGTTGTGTCCTTTTTACTTCCTTTGCTTTCTCTGTAGTTTTTTGGATAGATGATTCGAGATTTTTGCCTTTTGCGGAATACGGGAAGAGCGTTTTTCGGCAATAAATACGTAATAACCATTTATTTCGGTAATTTGAACACCTCCGAAAATAGAAGTGAGCTTATTTTTATACCAATCCTTCCGTTTTGTAACCATCACCATTTTACCGCCGATAGTAAGTTTCTTAAAGCCGACTTCAATAAAATGCTTTGGTACAGAGAAATCAACATGATACGGTGGATTTGATAATATGAGTGTAAAATCATTATCGGTAATATTCTCTAAACCGTTACTCTTTACTATTTTCAAATTTTCTATATTATTTCTATCTGCATTTATTTTTGATAAGCAAATTGCATCGTCAGAAATGTCGCATAATGTTACATTTTCTGCCCCTATAAGTTTACCTGCTAAAATTCCAACAATTCCATATCCGCATCCTAGATCCAGTACTTTGTCGGTACTTTTAAATTCAACCTGAGACAGCATAGATAATGTTCCGATATCAACAGCCGATGGGGAAAATACGTTATCATTCGTCTTAAATTGAAGAGATACACCTTTTATTTCCGTTTCAATCATATGAATTTCCTTCCGGTTTTGTTATTCCTACAATAGCTTAATGTATAATAATATAATATCATAGTTAGCCTATTACTACTATATCGTAATGGTTATGGATATGACAATATTTTATTAAGTACATAAAAGAAAAAGTCCATTCGATGGAATGAACTTTTCTATAAAAAAATTATCGTTGCTTCTTTCCGTATATCAATTTTTGAATGCTTTTATTTATTGATTTTAACCGGAAGCCAAATTTCACTATAATATTCATCCGAAGTAGTATCTCCGTCAGAGTACCACTCTATTTGCGGTCCATCAATCAAATCATATGCTGATTTCGGGAACCACTCCGTAAAAACTCTTTTCCACATAGTCTGCTGACTTTCCGGCAGTTTGCCGACACATTCAAAAATTACATAGTTACCTGCAGGAACAATAAGTTCTGCCATATCTTCCGGGATTTCCTTGCTTGAGCCGGTTGCAATATAATAATCAAAGCTATTTTCATCTGCATTCGCACATATACCCATGCAATACATTTTCTTATTATCATTATACTGCATCATTTTTTCGCATCTGCCATCGGTACTAACTTCATCCCAAAATTGAGGAATTCTTTTGAAATTCTCACCATTTTCATTGGATACTCTTTCTTTGTAGCCTACGAAACGAAATTCATTTAATTCTTCGATACGATAATTCATTGCCTCTACTCCTTTAATTGTTATTTCAAATGATATACGGGGATAGGACTTGATTTTTACTCCAGGTTTTCTTACCTCACTTGGATTCAAACCATGGACAGCATTAAATGCTCTGGCGAATGAGATAGGAGATTCGTAGCCATACTTACCAGCAATATCGATGACCTTGGCATCTGTACTTAGCAGTTCCATTGCAGCTAAAGAAAGACGCCTTTTTCGAATATAATCAGCCAAGGATATATCTGCAATGAATGAAAACATACGTTGAAAATTAAAATTTGAACAGTTAGCTCGTTTCGCAATTTCATCCATTTCAATATTTCCATCGAGATTATTTTCAATATAGTCCATAACCCCATTCATTCTTTCCAACCAATCCACAAGATTGCCCCCTTCATCACTGATAAACTCATTATAACGGGCTTTTCATAAATTATCGCAACTTTTCTTGTACAAAAATGTTTATGTAAATGATTATATGTATTTCTTTTTACTTTTGCAAACATATTCCGATCCGTTTGGAATGCTTCCTTTTGCATCGAAAGAGGAAAGGGGGAATTTGTTTTTATTCCAGCTGATTTGGTATTGATTAATTCAATTGGCTTCATAGAAGATGAAAATAAAAGCTGAAATCTGCTTTGTTAGAGGGATGGATTTTAATCTTGCAATTCAAAGAATTCGACAAATTCAAAGAAAATCTGTTTTTAGGGTTGACAAACACATCAATTTATTATATATTATTACTTGCTCACAGCAATTCAGAAAAGTAAATATGCACGAGTGGCTCAGTGGTGGAGTATCGCCTTGCCAAGGCGAGGGTCGCGGGTTCGAATCCCGTCTCGTGCTTAATAAAGCAAAGGACTCTTCGTTAGAAGGGTCTTTTGATTTATTCAAATATTAGATTGAATTCGAACTCATACGATCCGAGCCTTCGGAAGAATGAGAATGGAGGCTCACACGCCGAGATTCGCATTCTTCTTGTGGCTTTGCGCAGCAAAGACGCGGCGTGGAGGCGCGGGTTCGAATCTTGTTATCCAATAATTCACGAATGAATTTAGGAGATGCCTTTATTAATTCCGGTAAGAAGTCTTTAATGATTCTTACAAAGAATATATCTTGTTCCTCAAGACTCATTTCAGATATTTTCTCATTTGGTGGATATACTAGGAATTCATCCAAACACTTTGTTTGCTTATCCACTGCACCTTGAACTTTTAACTGACCTTTAAATTCTCCGCTTTCATACAGTCGATTGAACGCAGTAAGATAGGTTTCACCATTTTTCGGATTATTTACTACGTTACTGTTTAGTTGCGTAAGTGATGCATGAATGCTTTTGTTTCCATAGTTTTTCAATGTTCTGAAATTATGCTGATACGGAAAATGCATCTTTGATTTGATGTAACCTTGATGTCTTACAATGCAAATGTTTGCCATAAAAATTTCCTCCTTTAAAAATTTGTTAATCTGTTTTATTAATAAAAATGACAGACGATTTTAAAAGGAGTATTTTTTTACGATTTTTCAGGAAATGATTTTTAATTCTTTTATTTCAGATTATCTGTATTAACTCACTAGGGCAGTTAAACTGTAACTGCCCTGCTCGCTCTCCGAGGGGTCTGCGACACTTTTGCATCATTCACACATCAAAACAACGAAGGATCCATGCGTAGCATGAATTACTGGATATGCTTCACTATTCTTTTTTTTATTGCCAAATTCAATGAATTATATTTACATTTTTATTATTTTTTCAACTATAGATTTAATCATACAGATGATGTATGTTATTATACAAAGATACAATCATCCACGATTAAAAAAGCTAAGAAAGAGTCTGACAGAGAGAGAATGTATGAATACTGACATTAATGCACTGATAAAATAGTTCATAATATTTTTCAAATATAAATCAAAACTGTATTTTATATAACAAAAAAGCATATATTCCTTGTGTGCAAGTATGTGTGCAGATAAATAACAGAAGCCGCAAACCTCCTATTTATCAGTATTTGTGTGTGCGGGAATTTGTTCGAATCCCGTCTCGTGCTTAATGAAAAGCATTGCAAATCATCTTATCTACCGGTCTGGCTAATGTATTATAGATTTCGGTACAATAATCACTGTGATAAGAATGAACATCCATATCAGGAACATATGCCCATACTTTACTGTTTCCTGCTTCCTTCATTCGATTTACAATTGCATCCACATTTGAAATGATAGGGGATTCACGGTATCTGCCACCCTTTGCACCACTGGTAACAGCTATGTAATAAATTCCGTTCTTAAAGATTAAAAAATACGATAAAGAAAAAGTTATTCATGATTACAAAAAGAATTCTGTACCATATAGTGAAAAATTTATAGAAATGTTCTATTAGATATCTTTTTTCAACATCATATAAAATTAGCAATACTTTATAAATGAGTATTAAAATTAATATGATTTAGAAACAACCATCCATTAGGATGTAAGAAGAATCCATGTCATCTGGCAGAAAACGAATCTCAACCTTGGAAGAGATAAACTGCGTTGGGACATCATAGCAGACGTTATCGATACTTACCGTGGAATCCTTACGAACTTTCCGTGTAATACGATTATAGAAGCATTCATCCAGCCATTCACGGGAGTGAGGAGCTTCCTCCCTATATATAATTTTATGAAAACTCTCTTTTTCTATTGATTTCTAAGCTTTTCATTTATGATTACTCTTATATACTTTGATTATTTATTCTTATATTCTAGTCTGAAACTCTTTTTTCCAATTAAGCAACACCTTATTTAAAAATTTGTAATAACAAAACATACCAACGAACCATAAATGTCGAAATATATTCCTTTAATTATAACACATATAATTCCATTATGTTCTATAATTTGGCTTAAATATTAGATAAACATACAAACATACAAAACACATCATAGATAAGATATCCCTGTCTGATTATATTAACCCATCTCAACTTTCGTCCTTTTCAAAAAAATCTAAACACAATCCTAATAGCATACTCTACAAGTTGCAAAGTGTACTTGACTTTATGTGCAAAGCGTACTATACTAAAAATGCAAAGTGAACTAAGCACTTTCTTTAGAAAGGGATAAAATGAAAAGCAGAATAAGAGAATTACGAAAAGAAAGAAAAATGTCTCAAGAAGATTTAGCATTAGAAGTTGGAACAACAAGACAGACTATTACTTCAATAGAAGTGGAAAAGTATACAGCATCTTTGGTGTTGGCATACAAAATAGCACATTATTTCGGATTAACTATTGAAGAAGTATTTGATTTTACAGATTTAGAAGAATAGGAGGTTGAAATGGGAAGCTATAGAATAAAATTGCAAAGAAGAAAAGTGGGATTTATGTGTATGGCAATTATTGCAGTTACAACCAGCATTATTGATGTTTTCGTAACATTACCCAGATCTCAAAATGGTATGATTGTGGACGTGTCATCTGGGATTATTATTTCGTTAGGGATTCTTTCAATCTTAAAACTTATTCAATTAAGGAAAGTACTAAAAGATGAGAACCAAATAAAATTACTGTATAACAAAGAAAATGATGAAAGATTACAATCAATTAGAGGCAAATCTGGAATGCCTATGATGTTAATTATGTCTATCATAATGTTTATATCAGGTATTATTGGAAGTTATTTTAGCGATATTATATTTTATACATTATTCGCAGCTGGTTTTGTTCAGTTGTTTGTTGGCTTGCTAGTAAAGCTTTATTATATGAAAACGATGTAGAAAAGGAGACTCACTGGTTTGGTCGAGAGTAAAAAAGCATAGATCATTAAGGAAATGTAGCAGGTACATATTAAAATGGTGCATACAATTTGATGGTAAGTTTGGTTTATTTATGATATTATAATATCATAAATTTATAAAGGAATTTATAGTAGGATCATTCTTTAATTCGCATTTTCTTTTTTAGGAGGAACAAGATGAAGCTTTGTATTGCATTAGCTCCATGCAGAGTCTATTTGGACGAATCCGCGTGGAGAAGAAAATAATCTAGTCCGATAAGACTTTGCATCTTTTGAGATAACATCAAATAAAAAAGGAGTAAAGTCAATATGAATTTATTAAAAAATCTTCTCAAGGAGCTTCATAGCTTTTTGATTTTATGGCTTACGCAATCATTTTCAGCGTTAGGCAGTTCAATGACCAATTTTGCATTAATCATATGGTCGTATCAGCAACATGGCTCTGCGTTAATAACAGCAATGCTTTCCGTTTGCTCGTATGCACCTTATGTAATTATGAGCATATTTGCAGGTGCGTTAAGTGATAAGTGGAATAAGAAAATGACAATGCTTATTAGCGATAGCTTTGCGGCTCTGTGTACTGTTGTAGTATTGGTCCTTTTGCAAATAGATAGATTGGAGATATGGCATCTTTATTTCCTAAATGCATTAAACGGATTGATGAATACAATTCAGCAGCCTGCCGCCGATGTAACCATTAGTATTCTTACACCAAAAAAGCATTATCAGAAAGTCAGTGGAATGCGTTCGTTTTCCAATTCTCTTATAAGCATAATGACACCAATTATTGCAACAACATTATTAACCTTAACTAACATGAAGGTGATTATTACATTTGATCTATTATCATTTGGAATTGCCTTTATTGCACTATTATGCTTTATAAAAATACCAAAAGTCCAGGATGAAAATATCAAAAAAGAATCTGTGATTCAGTCAGCAAAAAGTGGATTGTACTATTTGAAATATAACCGTGGTATTTTGCACTTGATTCTGTTCTTGGCTGCGATTAATTTAACCGCTTCTGTATTCAATGCTACATTTCCAGCTATGCTTTTATCGAGAGAGGGGGGCGGAGAGGTGGCACTTGGCATTGTTAATACCGTTACTGGAATTACAATGCTTGTGGGGAGCATTGTTGCTTCTATAATGCCCACCCCTAAAAGTCGTGTTCGCTTGATCTGTAACGCGCTATTGTTATCAATGAGTACGGAAAACTTCTTTTTGGCATTCGGAAAATCTGTACCAATATGGTGTATTGGAGCAGTTTTAGGCTGGTTAGCTATTCCGGTTATGAATGCTAATATGGACGTGATATTAAGAAATTATATTCCAATAGATATGCAGGGGCGAGTTTATTCAGCTAGAAATACATTGCAATTCTTTACAATTCCGATTGGATATTTCTCGGGTGGTATATTAGTTGATAAAGTATTTGAGCCATTTATGGCATCACAACAGCCAGGTGGGTTATTGGTAACAATATTTGGAACTGGTAAAGGGTCAGGTGCTGCATTTTTATTCTTTTTTCTTGGTATTGCCGGAATTGTGACTTGCCTTATCTTCCGTAACAGTACTCATATATGGGAATTAGAACAATAATTAACTTCTAGATTCATTAGGGCAGTTTAATAGCTGCCCTGTTTTATCTCCGATCGGAAGTGGATAGTAGGTAAATATGATAATAATAAATTGGATTATCTGTCCCATCATAAATTGGTTGATAATAGCTACTCTGATAGATTGTATATTAATGGGATTACCAATTCCAAAATTTTCGAATAAATCCAGTAACACATATTATCACTAAAAAAATCGAATTGATATTCAGAAAAATACATATCACAGTTAGGAGCTTATAAATGCGTAATGTTTTTATTGAAGGAATTCCTGGAAGTGGAAAAAGTACATTACTAGGTGAATTACAGAAGAATTTCCCAGGGTACAATTGTTATTATGAAGGAGATATTTCACCTGTTGAACTTGCTTGGTGTTCATATATAACATATGAACAGTATAAAAAGGCAATTGAAGATTGGCCGCAATTAGAGATAAAAATTAAGGAAAATTCTAAGCGTGAAGAAAATCATTATATAGTCTCATATACTCGGATTCATACAGATAATCATGATTTCTATAAATATATGGAGCAGTATGAAATATACGGTGGACGTAAAAATATCCAAGAGTTTAGCAATATCATATTTGAAAGATTTCGTAGCTTCAATGGAACAGGAAATGTTTTTGAATGCTCATTCTTTCAAAACATTATTGAAGAATTAATGCTGTTTGCCGAATATGATGATGCGCAGATTTTAGATTTTTACAATAAATTGATAACTAATATCTTGGATGATTTTTTGGTAATACGCTTGATAAGCACAGATATAGAGAATAGTATTAAACAGATAAAAAAAGAACGTATCAACGAGCAAGGTGAAGAAGTTTGGTATCATTTAATGATGAATTATTTAAATCAATCTCCTTATGGAAAATCTCATAATTATAAAAATTTCAATGATATGCTAAAGCATTTTCATAGAAGAATATCTATAGAAAAAAGGATATCCAATGAGCTATTACATAAGAGGTGCATTGATGTAGAAAGTAAAAATTATCATTTAAAAGATATTATTGATCTAATTTAGTGTCTGCTGATTAAACCGCTTCCAGTTCTAAATCAGCAGATTTTAACCTTAAAACTCGTATCAGCAAAATAGGAGCAGAAAGTATTCGTGCCTGAATCTTGAAAAGATTCGTCACGAATACAGATAATGCGATAGAA
>SVEA01000042.1 GCA_015057615.1 Lachnospiraceae bacterium
AGGAAGAACAAAGCAAGTAGAGCCTCTTCAAGAGGCAGATGGTAATAATGCTTGCGATACCCGCCTTTTAGGCGAGCATGTAACCAGCCCTTATAGGGCTAATAGCAAACCACCACTTGAAGTGGTGGTTGCTGACTTAGAAGCTTTCACTTTTTTGAAGGAAGGTCTCAGATGCTTCTGCAATTTATTCAGGAGAGCAGTTTGGAAGGAATCGTGCATGGGTTTGTAATTAAAATGAGTTTGTTTCGCCAAAACCCGTTATTGCCTAGACTACCTTCTGAGATAAGACAATGAAAATGGTACGTTAAATGGAATATTTATTTCCACAAGTAGGACAGAATCTGCTATGGTAGCGAAAGGGAACAAACTTAAGATTACCACATTTGATACAGCCGTACATGGCACCACCATAAGAAGGGTCACCACAATTGAGTGTCAACGTTCTCAATAACAGCTTGACGAGGATGTAAAACATATAGTATTTCTTCATAATAATGGTCATTAAAAATCTTTTGTAGTATATTCATAAGACTATTATGAAGTAAAGTGACACAAAAAGAAACCCCTAATTCCCTCATGAATGAGGGGCTAGGGGAGTTGAAGTGCCGAAGACACTTATTAATTTTCCAACTGTCAAAGACGGGTTATTATACCGTTAATTTTATGTTTGTAAACATAATTTTGAAATAAATAATAATTTGATATTTTCCACTATTATGCTAACTATATTTAATAATATTCCTTAATAAAAGAAAAGTTGTTAAAAAAATTTCCGACTTTAATACCATATTTTTATTTAAATATCGGCAAATCTTTACTCTTTAATTACTATTTTCCCATAAGCGTTAGTATCATATTAATAGCATTATATATAAGTACCCCTACACATACATCACTCCTGTTATAATCACTGTTTAGCCTCATCCTCAGTAGCCGTGAGCTGATCTATCAGAAATTCGTTAACTCTCTATTCTATGCTGATCGCCCGCTAAGAAATAGACTGCAACTATTAGAGCATTTATGTCAGTAGGGCTACATTGGAGAACTGGGGTACTGATGATAAAGGGAGCTGTGCCTAATCTTTTTTGACACAGCTCTTAATATATGCTACTTGGTTTTGTTCGCTTTTGACATTACGAAAAAGTGCCTACTGCTATTTTTTTCACCGCCCATACCGGCAACATATAAAGTTGTTTGAACCGTTGAAAATATGAGGGACATCACTCACCTAGCGTATACACCATTCGCAGAATAACTGAATCACATAGTACAAGTAATTGATATAGTCTTACTACCGCCCATACCGGGAATAGTTATAGTTGTTTGAGCCGTTGAAAATATAAGGGAAGGTGTTCCTCCAGCGTATACACCATTCCCAGGATAACTCCAACTACTTGTTCCTGGATATTTTTCTCCATGATCATCCGCTAAAGGATGGTTCCAGATTACTTTCGTGTTTTGAGCTGTATAATAATCAAATAGGGTGTAGGAACCGTATATGCTTTGGAACGCGATCTTATTGCCTGAAGCATTTTCGGTATAAGTAAAGCCTGTTGTTAACCAGATGTCATCTTTGAGTGTTTTTTCTAACGAAGTACCAGACAAAGCAATCACTTGATCAAGATACTCTCCCACATCTACGTTTAGTTCACATATACCAACGGTTACGGCTTCTCCTTCACTCGATGCGGATATAAGTGCTTCGTTCAACGCATCAACAGAGGATTTACTTAGACCCGCATTTTGGGCTTTACTTAACATAGATGATCTTGTCATCGACGTGGAATCAAGAGTGAGAGTTTTAATATCAGAGGAATCCACCTCAAACTCCCACACTTTACCAGTATCTACATCCGTTATAGAGACATGACTTATATTATTAACGGACTCGTTCACTAAAACATCGCTTGCTAACACTTTCTCCTCTACGATTACACTTGACATTGGTGTAAAGGTGAGAGCAACCGTGAGAGCAATTGTAATAATTTTTCTTAGTCTCCCATAATTAATCCTCCTTTTTTTTGTTAATAACCAAAATAAACGAACTAATGAAACCAAGTAATATATAGCCGTATCTATAATTCATGTCAAAAGTTAAAACCATTTTACCTTGACTATAACAAATAACAAAAAATATAACGTAATACATCAATAATCCAATATATACAATATAAATTATGTTTCTTACTTTTGTTGTTACAAATATTGTGCTTTTATTCACGCCAATTAAAACAAGTAAAGTACATACGGCTGATAAAATGCAATAAAATAAGGGAACTGCTATAAAGGAATATGTAGCGTCATATTTATTAATAGATAAATAATACTTTGTTTGTTCATAATACCGAATGTAAAATACACAAATATATGAAATTATCACTAAAATTAAAATCTTTATCGCTGTTGATTTCTTCATTTCAACCTCTTTCCACTGATACAATTATAATATTTAATCGCAATTAAATTGCAATATCGCTCCATGCAAGTATTCCAGATGGCAGGTACTGACTAAGAATGGCTATTGCTTCAATATTAATGTCCCTATACAACATTAGTAGTTTTTTGGTTTTAAAAATTCATTTAAGTAAAATAATCAAGATAGGACAACAATTAAACTACATCCTTATTATACCAGAAAATTACAAAAATGCAAGTGCTTTTGTATAATTATTCCTAAATTGTTACTACGCTTGAATGAAAATCGAACTTCCACCTCATAGATGGGAAGCCTTTTCTAGCAGTTATCGCTATTTTAGTGGATTTTTGTCTTTCATTTTTACTCAAAATCATTTATACTTTAATTATATTTAAGCTGTTATGCGGGTTTTTTGATTATAATAACTAGACATCTGGAAAAGTTCTTGAAAAAAGTAATTTCCACATGTCTGATTTTACTTTTTCACAACAATGACACCTGTCTGTAAGCTTAAAATCAACTTTTACTTATTTCAGTAGTTGCAGTTTTAGGATTATTTTATCCGGTTGGATGGCTTTTAAGTAAAGACCATCCAATAGCGCCGGAGTATTCAGCAACTGAGCCAGTTCAAATGGATTACGGCCATTTAAACTGGCTCTTGTTGTACTATTGATGTGATTGGTCAGCATCGTTATATCCTTTTGAACATAGCCCTCCAGGGACTGACCTTTCGGAATAACTTTGCGTATGTATTCATGGTTCTTTTCTAATCGAGCTTTCTGCCAGGATGCCAGCGGATCACAGTAAAAGATTTTAGTCCTATTCTCCCCTGTTAGTGTTTTCTCAAGAGTCAGTGGATTTTTAAACTCTGATCC
>SVEA01000043.1 GCA_015057615.1 Lachnospiraceae bacterium
CAAGTCGGCAGCTTCCCCCTTGTGGTTCTTTCCAATTCTATTCCTTACTTTGTGTATCCTAATAACATCTGTTTTAATTTATCTTCTTTGGTAAAGCCGGGTATGATTCGGGCCAATCTCAAGTATGGGTCTGTATAATACATCATAAATCCCATAAAACCGAAATACTCGTTCCTCCTTAATCGCTTATAAAAATCGATGTCATTTTATAAAGGTCTATTCTTTATTTCTTTATCTCTTTATCTGATCACATATAGATTTGATTAAATCATGTTTTCAACATAAATAGTGCCCAGTTGCATTCTCTCTTATTACTTCAATGCCGCCAGAGCTTCCTTTGCTTCCGCTTCCGTGTCACCATATATAAATTTATATAATTCAACACGGTTGACATCCCAATCTAATAAAATCGGATACCCGATGCCATTATATTTTTTCGGTGACTCAAATGCTTTATCAACTGGAATACGGAAGGTATCTATCGTTTTCATCCGATTCTCAACAACCGCTTCCATCACATCCGTAATCTGCTTTTCTGTAACATTCGTATTTACATAATTCAGACATTCCTTCGTAATTCCCGGAAGCTTAAAGACATTCGTCGTTATATAGCTTTCAAAAATTGCTTTTAAAGCCCTCTGCTGACGAACAACACGTCCGTAATCGTCATTAATTCCGCCCAATGTTTTAACCTTTCTAACACGGCAGTAACCCATTAACTGATTTCCGTTTAATTTATTTATACCGGGCTTTACATTACGATATTTCTTTTTGGAAATATAATTGGTTTTATTGAGATATTTTGCCTCTTCTTTTCCAAGTTCTATCGTTACGCCGCCTACCCGGTCTACAATCTTCTCAAAAGATTCAAAATTAACCGAAGCATATCCGTCAATTTTAATTTTATAATTCAGCTCAATCGTATCAATGAGTAACTTCGCTCCGCCCCTTGCATATGCGGAATTTAATTTATTATTTTTATAGCCTGGGATCTCAACATAGCTGTCTCGAAGCAATGAGGTGATCTTAATCGAATCATCCTTGGTATTAATGGATGCGATCATCATCGAATCAGTATTTCTAGCGCCGCCGAATTCCTCTATTCCGAAAATCAAATAATTGCTTACATAATCCTCCTGCCTCATTGCGGCCGTATTCGGATTCTCCTTGTCCTTTTCCTCGTATTCTTTAATAACATCCTCATTATTAACACTATCGTATATAAAATTGCCAGCACCTTCATATAACATCCTCCTGCCGCGCTTTGTTCCAACAATCAGGATAAGGATAACCAACAGTAGAGAAGACAACAAACCGATCACCTTAAGTAAGGTATGTTTTTTCTTTTTGACCGGTTTTCTACTCTGCCTGCTCGTATGTAGCTTTGATTCAGTTGCCGGCTGTTCATCCATCATTTCATTCACTTGTTGTTTTAATAATTCTTCCACACTATTATTTTGCATAATTTTCTCCATTCCTGCACATGTAATTTGTGCATCCGAATTTGTGGTTGAAAGTGTATTTCTTCCAACCTTTCTCCTTTCTCGCAGGTACTAAATGCTCTATATTTTTCCAAGAACGAATCCTTAGTTAGACGCTAATCTAAACATCTATGAGATATTGCTTAATACCGCATGCATATACTATGGGCAGTTTTTTTCGTTATGTCAAGTATTTTTTCGCATTTCTAAATATTTCTAAATGCATGAAAATTGCTCCTTATCGGATAACTGTATTATATAAAAAAACTGCGTTAAATTTGTGTTAATTTTCTTAATATTTTCAGAAGCTTTCCTTATGAAGTCATACCCCGTAAATGTTCCGGAAGAAAATGCTATAGAAATCTTATTACGCAGATTAATTTGGTGAAACCGGAAGGATTTTATAACAGAAGATTTTACCTATGGAAGTATTCTTCGGGATAAGATTTACTGAGATCAGACGATTTGTATATAGAAGAAATTCTTATGGAAGTTTTCTTCAGAAATAGGTTTGCTAAAATTGATAAGACTTTTACACAGAAGAAATTCCTATGGAAATATCATTGCAACTATGATACCATGAAGAGGTGCAGGCAACTTTTTATAAAGGAAATTTGTTTGACTAAACTTATGCAGGTGAATACATATGAAATTCGGTTTAAAAGATAAGAAAAGAATCATAGCCGTATTACTAGCGGTTATTTTTATGGGGTTCTCGTTATCCTTTCTGATACGGATAAATTTTGGAACCGATCCATGTTCCAGTATGAATCTCGGTATTGCCAACAAACTGGGTCTTACCTTCGGTACCTGGCAGGTAATTTTTAATGCTATTCTTTTCCTATTTGTTCTCTTATACGACCGGTCACAAATCGGCTGGGGAACCCTCGCTAATATGCTGCTTGTCGGATATAGCACCGACTTTTTCACCTGGCTGTTCAATGGTTTAATTTCGGAAGATTTTTTTACGAACCTTGGAATAAGAATTATTGTTTTGATGCCTGCACTGGTTATTTTTATTCTATCCGCTGCTGTCTATATGGCTGTTGAGCTTGGCTCCGCTCCATACGATGCTGCTGTATTCATTATTGCATCCAAGCTGAAAAAGGTACCTTTTCGATTTTTACGTATGGCTTGGGATATTGCCGCATGTATTATCGGATATTTACTTGGCAGTACCATAGGCATTGTAACGATTGCGATTGCTTTCGCACTGGGACCGGTTATTACAATGGTAAAGGAAAAAATTGATAAGGTGCTGTAGTTTCAAGTCGCTTCTAATAATATTTACGAATAATATTCTGTACAATCTCTTTAGCGTATTTTCCTGATACATTGCTCTTATCATCATCCTGTAAATATACCGCAAAATAATTTACTGATTCATCTATCGTAAAGAAGCCTGTAAACCACGCATTTCCGGTGGTTCCTGTACCAGTCTTACCATATAATGAAAACTTCTCACCATGATCATGATTAATTCTCATTATATTTTTTAATATTTCGACATCATCCGAACTATATTCTGACTCACCACTAAAGATCGAATATAAAATATCAACCTGTTCCTTCGGAGATATTTTTAACGATGATTCTAGCCAAAATCCATTTAATTCCGGCAGGGGATTGCAATCGCTTCCTTCCCATTCCGAAATATCACAATTTCCATATATCAATGTATCCAGTTCTTTCTTAACTTCGTCTTTTCCGACCTTATCAATTACTTTTCGAAAATACCATACACATGAAGTCTTGAAAGCTTCCTGCAGTGTCAGATCAGAATTCCATTCATTTATAGGATATATTGTACCAAAATATCCCATCCTCGAATCCTGTGAGCTAATTATACCGTTGTTCAACCCGATTAGCGTAGAGACAATCTTAAATGTCGAGCAAGGAGATACCTGCTTATCACACATGTCCTTATTATAAAATGTATACTTGTTTTCCTCCGGTGAATAAAAGACTGCACATCCATTAATCCCATTAAAGCAATCTTTATAATCAAAGATTTCTTCCATGGAATTTTCATTCCTTTTCGATATATTCAGCTCTTTCGATGCACTGTTTGATTCTTCTGTCTGCTGAAGTTTCTCTGCTATTCCTGGATTGTTCAATTCATTTGACTGTTCAACGCCTTCTTTGTGATTATTGCATCCACATAAAATAATTGCGCAGAGGCTCGCTAAAATATAGTTAATTTTTTTCATAGTTTTTCACCCAAATTCATCTGACATTATTGTTTCCTATTATTATTTTTCATGCAAATCATTTTCTTTACCTCAACACCAATATCCCTTGCAATTACGTCGCATTTGGTCATTAACAGGAAATAGATATTTTTATTTTCTTCACTTAAGCATTCATAGTTTGCCTGCCCTTTCGCAATCACTACATCCGCCTTTTCATAAGCTTCTTTGAATGCAGGACTTGTTCGATGAAGCACCGTTCCAAGAGAACCATCCCCATTATCCAGAACCTCCGCATATTTATCGATCCCTACAAAATATGCGTCTTCCGCTATCGAATCATTCACAACCGGTTTACCGCGAACTCCAAATAGTAATTTAATATTCGGATTCAATTCCTTTATTTTCTTTAGAAGGAGCTTATCCATACAGATTTCACCGCAATTGTCACCTAAGTATAATAACATTTTTGAATTTGCAATATCCTCCATCAGTGCCTGGGTATCATCAATTACTAATTCTAATTCTTCCATTTTTTCAAAATAATCATAAATATCTTTTAATAATGTATTGTGTATCGGATTGAAATCTATGATATTACCGATAATGGCATATCGCATGGCTAATTGAAACGAACTTTCTGCTTGCTCAATCTTTCGCTCAAATTCAGGCAGCAATTTCAAAAATAAAGTATTATAATATTTTCTGGTTTCTATATAGGGGTCCGGATTATTCGTATGTATTTTAATTATGTCAAAGATTTCGCCTATAATTTCCGGTGTAGTTGCTTCAAAATTCATGTTACTAAGATAAGTAAAAACTTCTCTCAATAACTCTTCTTTTTTATCTATTCCTATCATATCTGCCACCCTGATTGCTTGGTTAACCACACATGGCAAACATTTATCTTGCATCCTCATAAATTACTCCATTTCTGCACTGCCTTTTACGCATTACAAGTTTGTTATGTATATTGCCAGATTACAGTCTTTTATTTGATATCGTTGCTTTTTGCTATTCATCCAATAGTTCACCATTTTTACAAGACTATTACGCTAAATTTTACACTTAACGATATAAACTATATTCTCTTAATCATAAAATATTCATCCGCGTACGTTCCATCCTTGTAATGTAATGCCTTAGGAATTGTACCGGCAACTTCAAAGCCAAAGCCTCGATACATATTTAATGCACGGCTATTTGTTGTTACTACATCTAATTCAACTTGCTCAATACTATGACTACGGCACCAAGACAAACATTCTTCCATCATTTTTCCACCAATACCAAGATTGCAATATTCTTCCGCTATTAAGAAAGCAACTCCTGCTCTATGTCTGTAGCGATAATATTGACGTATCAGACCAACAGAACATTGCCCAACTATTTTTCCTTCATATTCAGCAACAAACCATGTACGATCCAAGGAAGCCAATGTTGATATAATTATGCTTCTTTCTTCCTTAAGTGTTAGTTTGAATTCTCCTGCTTCTCTTGCTAAAAACCTAGTCTCTGAATCTGCTTTTTTAACAAGTTCAATAATAGCTTCTGCATCTTCTACCCTAGGCGCTCTTATCGTAACCGATTTCCCGTTTTTTAATAAATACTCCAATCAAATCCGCTCCCATCCTCTTGAATAATTTTCTATGTAATTTACCCATTCAGAATATATCCTTATATGTTTTTCTGAATATCCTCTGATAATTATTTATTTTAGTTATTTACAAAACCGCTTCCCAATCATAGGTAATCGATATATTCAATATAGGTATGAGCGAGTAACTATCCACCTATGTCAGTAAATATAATTGGGTTCTTCGCCTGTGTATCGGAAGGTATCTTCATATTTTGCTTATTTAACTGGTGGTTTCCATGGTGGGGGAGATAGTAATGTCGTTTTCCCTATATCGGGGAGAACATCATAAATCGAACAAGACATCTGTTTTTCAAAATAATCTTTGATATCAAAGGTTGCATTCCATCTATCAATCATATTCTCCCACACACCATATCTGCGCGTAACATCCACAAGTCTCTTTTCCAAAATACAAAAACCGTAATCTGTTGCTAAACTGTCACATAATTGTATGAGCATATCATAATCATCATATAAGCAACTCAATATATATTTCTTTATTGCACGATCTATTTCATTGTTTGACTCATAATTAAATTCTTTTTCTTTAAGCGGGTAGGAGTGTGTCATGCAAATTTTGGCTACTTCATCCCACCCTTTATCCATAGCAAATTTATATCCTTCATAGATATGGACGGGAATTGTTACTACTCCGACTCTTCTACCAATGTCATGAAGGACACCTAATATATATGCCTTTTCTGCGTCCATGCCTTGAATTTGCTCTGCTATATTCCTCGCAGCAACACCTACATTTAGAGAATGCTTTATCCATGGACCAGAATTCATTTTCTCTGCTACAAATAATTCATATTCCGCCATGTCTGAATTTGGTAACATTGTCTTTTCCCTCTCAATAATGTTTTCTATCATAGATAGTATTCCATAATAGGTGCAATACTTCTTATACTCTTATCATCCATCATGTTTTACCCTCCCCAAGTTTATATTAGCATATAGATATTAAAAAACAAACCAAAATCTCCCTAACACGGTTAATTCGTCCATAAATAAGGTGTTGATCAATTGAAAAAAAAGATTTTCATGCTAGAATATAAGAATAAACAACAAAACATATAGGAAATAATCAAAACCAAAAACCGCGAAAACACTAGAAAAAGAGAGTTTTCGTATGATTATATAAGGGAGGGAATCTAATGATCATTCATAACGTAAAAGTTTTAATAAAAATCCGTAAAATTTCTTTGCTATGTTTGTTTCTATCAATTTTAATTAATTTACTAGGTGTTTTGTTACCATTTGGATATTTGACAATTATAGGAACACCCTTACTGATCATTTATATTTTACTTTCGCTTTTATTTTGGAAATGTCCATACTGCAATGAAAGGTTACCTATGAGATTTAATATTAAGGATAGTGATTATATTAATGATATAGATGAGTCATATTGTTGTCCATGGTGTAATAAAAGAATTTCTTGAAAAAAAATCCCCTGAAAGCTAAGGGATTTTTTAAGAATTCAAGATTAGATCTACCTTCTATCCCCTCAAAAAAATACTGATAGAAATGGCCATTCCAGCATTTGCTCTTGATATGAGCAATTATGTGAGAAAAAAAATTTATGGGTGGTAGCTATTCTTCATACTATTATTGATTTATGTGCGTTACCATTTTGTTTTTCTTCACAAACTGATTATCCAGAAGTATCGGCATTTGTTGTAGTTGTAACGTTTCTATTTATGGGGGTATATGGAATACAACTGTTAAGGCAAAAAGAGAGAGGATGATCAGTCATTCATAGAAACAACCATGGCAGAAAACGTAAAATCATTATTTCCCATCTTGTTATTTTACAAAACTTACCATGGACAATTTTCCATAATTAGGTTTCGATTTACTCCATTCATATAAGATGACATATTCGGTACCATCTGTTTTTAAAATATCTATCAGTAGCATTGGACAGTCTAACGTTATCGTTCTTTCGCCTGTGTCAATCTCAATTTCTAATTTTTGAGTATCTATATTTTTTATGCTTGCAATACAATCAGTATATACTTTCTGTGATTGATTATGAATATAGATAAATTGTGCAACACAAAATACAAATAATAGAACAAGCAAAAGCAAGTTTGATTTGATATTTTTGCCATGAACACTTCTGGTAATTAACACAAGTAGCCAGCCTCCTGTGAATAAAAAACAGAGGTATGGAATACCTGATAATATTTCATGAACATTATAGCTAAAAATGGTGTAAATACCGTACCTAGCCATTTCAGAATCACAAATATAAAGGAACCATAAAATTAATCCAATCAGTATTGTGGTTATACTTCTACTGCTCTTTTCAGCCATCATGTTTTATCCCTCCCCAGGTTTTATATTGAAAAACAAACTAAAATTTATAGTGCCACCAATTATAGCGCCTATATTCCATAAAGGGTAACTCGTATCATACCACAAACAGTCAGGTGCAATGGGTAATAAATATAAAAGAACCATTTCATCCCTTTCCATTTACCACGCTGCCCATTATACGCTTTTAGTAACGGAATGGAGAGTGCCACAAACAGCTGAAGCATTCCATATACTCTGTTAATGAATAGAAAATAGACAACTGCATAGACCGTAGCCCAACACATCATGCCGGTCATTTGCTTTTTAAAGTTGTTTCGGTTAAAAGCAATTGCCATGATTGCCAGAACTGCAATACAGCTCCAATTTGCAGGGAAAGTTATAGCGCAAATTATGGTTATCAAAGCATATTTTGTCCAATTACTCAATTTGGAACTGTATGATACCACTAATGCTACTAACCCCCAAGCCAACGACCAAATCACGCTTGTCTGGTCAAGTATTGATTTTTGAAATGGAATAAAGGGAATCCCAAAAGCAAAATTGTATGCAAAGTGTGAAATAACTGCAAATACCAATAACCTTCCAATATATCGTTTTACATTGTGCGTATAAAAATATCCTTCTGCTATGAAAAACCACATAATTGGAGCAGCTAATCTTCCCAAAACATGGCATCCCACAATCCACCATGCAGTCGAATAATTAGGATATAGCACAAACATAACATGATCTAATGTCATAGCAATTATCGCAATCATTTTTAACTGATTTGAGTTTAATCCTCTACTCTTCGTATTTTCCATAGGTATCTCCATAATTCTGGCCTGATAAATTATTCATCATCTGTAGTACAAACTAAAAACAAAATACTAACGTCAGAAAAATAAATTTTGAAAAATAGTATCACCACACAAAGCGTTTATGAAAAAGCAATATCAAATTCACCATCTCTTGGAGTATAGCCGCCAGTAACTTCAATAACATTCCCATCCGGGTCTGTTAATTGAAAGTAATAATACGGGCTTACATTACAAACATATTTAATTTTAGTCAAATTATCCGCTATCTCCAGTTTCCTTACACGCTCATACTCTCTTAGCAAATCTTCATCCCAAAAATTTAATACAAATTTATGTGAATTGGGTGCGAGAGCAATCGAATTCATATCATCAAAGTATTCTGAATAATCACCTTTATGTACAACTTTGTCCGGATTTTCCACATCAAAATGGCCATTCATGAGAGCTATACATATACCATCAAATTCAAACATTGCGAACCGATTCATATTACGCTTAGTAACAGGGATTTGAAGTAACTTTTCATAAAAGATAATCGATTTTTCGAAATCATTAACAATTAAATAGATTGAACCTAAATGCATTTTATTCCTCCTATTATGTTATCTGTAATTTCAAACAAGTACAATTCCCCGGCATCGCCACAGTAATTATTTCGTCAAATGATGGTACGGCCTGCTTATCCAACATTCTTTCATACACGGCATTTTACACCTCCCTAAACCGTCAACAGCTACTTCCTCTTGATTGGTAGCCAAAACCTGTATTCTGCTTGTATTTCTTCGGGATTATCAGCTAAAAACCATTCCTTCCGGAAAATATGCTCTTCTAAATAGGTACGTTCGGTGAAATCTATGTCATAGTCTTCCATATCTAGCATGCATTCATATATAGTCTGAGATGATTTTTTCATTGACGAGCCTATATCTATTATCCCGCAATCGTTGAATTCATTCAGCACCACATCGCCTACAAGAAATAATCCCTTTGGTGCATCACTTACCTTCGTACCAAACATGTCTGCATTCTGACCTTCCTCGCCATACAAAAGCATCAAAGCATAATATTCGTGGAAATCCTCTTCACTACTTGTGGGATGATGCCCAAAAGGTGCATAACCGATATACCTTCTAGCTTCATAGTCATTCAGATTTTTAACTGCCCATTCGCGCATTCGATTCCACGCTTGTGTTTCAGGCTCCTTACAATGTGCTTGAAAAGATACTGCTTTTAAGTTGTTTAATTCTTCAATACGAACTAACGGTTTTGATCCTATCATCGTATTACCTCCATTTATATTTACTTGGAAGGAGATTGGTTGATAGGTTTTAGATATTCCTAGCTTTCGAACGACAGTAGGCGGCATACCGTGAAATACCTGAAACGCCCTTGTAAATGCCTCCGGAGATTCATATCCGTATTTCATGGCTAAATCAATTACCTTAATATCGGTATTTTTCAGATCTTCCGCTGCAAGTGACATTTTTCTGAGCCGTACATAATCGCCAATTGTCATATCTGTCATGAAAGTAAACATCCTTTGAAAGCGAGTTAAAGAGGAACAGGCAATATGGGCGACTTCACGATAGTCGATTTTGCCCTCCAAGTTTAACTCTATATAATTTAAAGCATCGTTCATCTTGCTTAGCCATTCCATCGCTAATCTCACCTCCAATTGCAATATAGCATAAGGCTCTAAGATAATACCTTGCAAAAAAAACATGCTACTGCAAGCCTTTATCGAGAAAATTATACAAATAGTACAAAACTGCTGGCGCAGATAAAATCATGACCTTTCATGAGAACTATGTTCTGCTAGCGAATATTCTTTCGCCAATCATGATAGCGCAATATATTGGAATCATGGCCAACAAAATCGCATAAAAATCATGAGTGGCAGAGTAAGAAATGGTAGAAAAGCCTTTAATACAAATATGCCCTAAAAGATAAGCGATTGGTAAAGCAAATAATTTGAACATGATTGCTTTCATTTTTTGTTTTTTACGGAATAAAAACAATATGACCCAAAGAACAACTGCACTCACAGCGGCAGTATAAACATAGTAGGCTAAAAACAAACGAGGTAATGTAATTCTCCCTCCATTCGGATTCTGGTTTTTGCCATATATCAAAATATCTTCTTCCTTGCCATCGCTTGAACAATAATATACACTTGATACCATTTCACCGTTTGGATTTAATATGAAATCTGCGGGGACATTTTTATTCATTGTCCTATTCCATATACTGTTCCACATGCTAATATCATAGATATAGCCTGAATTATCATCAGTGCGATAGTAATCAATACTGTATCGAAAACCGGTATCACCCAAATGTGCAATCATTAAGTTGTTATCTGCTTCTGTTATAGATACCGCGCTTTCAGAATAGGGAATGTATTCCGGCGCTGTTAAATACCCAATTACTATGATCAGTACCAATAGGGTTAGTATAGCAGAAAAAAGAATCGTAAGATATTTCTTTTTTCGCAAGGTGGCCTGCACTTTTTTTATGGGCAATAGTTTCATATCGATAAAAATGTCATTTGCTTTATTAAATTTGTCAAGTTCTTTTTTACAACTATTACAGGAATTAATGTGTTCTTCCACTAAAATACGGGTGTCATCACTTGCTATGTTTTCAACATACAATGGTAATAAGTCCTTTATCACATTACAGGTAATTTTCATTGCTCATCCTCCATTCCTTCTATAATCTTATTTCTAGCGCGGTGATAAGTGACACAAGCCCAGTTCTCCGTCTTGCCAAATAAATTTGCTATTTGTTTAAAAACTCAATTCACCAAAAACCCTTAAAGTAAAAACTTCTTTATATGGCTCCTTCAGCTCATGCAAAGTTTTATCTTACAGACTTTTTTATATTCTTCTCGTCAAGCATCTTATTACAATCATCGTTATTTACTTACCTATAACTTCTGCTACTGCTTTTTCCCAATATTTTTCCGGGATATTCGGCCATATACAATCACCGGTTTCATCCTTACATAATCTCATTGCTTTTGCCAATATCGTACCATGCGATATATTTCCATGACGCAATAAATTTTCCGTTACTTTGTACCAATATGGTGCATGTTTATCAAGTCCTGATATTTGAAGTTCCTTAATTACATTTTCTACATCATATTCCAGGCCAACAAATTCTTCTTTCCATTGCTTGTCTTCTTCATGTAATATCATAAATTGTGATTTTCCATTGCTATGTAAGGGAACTCCAACCGCTCCCGCATTCAATGCAATCTTTCCTTTATTTTCTATCTTATTTTGAATATGCGTATGAGCACATAAAATGATAGATGTATCAATCGCATCCATAATCTCAAATGTTGTATTACTGTTTGGTAATAACTTTTGATTTACCTTATAGGGCGAACCATGGCATATCGTAATCTGAGGCATATTTGCAATAATGATACTCTGTGATATTGGTAATTCTCTAAAAAAATCAATATCCCTATCCGACAAATGCTCATATGTGTATAGTAGAGAGCCTGTTGTTGAGTCATTGTCTTTCCATCCAACTTCTCCCCTGTTTTGATA
Source organism: Lachnospiraceae bacterium (assembly GCA_015057615.1). Lineage (GTDB taxonomy): Bacteria > Bacillota > Clostridia > Lachnospirales > Lachnospiraceae > Mobilitalea. Next base: position 11,998 of record SVEA01000043.1, read on the forward strand.
ATCGATCCAATAATCTTCTTTATTTCCCTTGATAAAATAGCATTTATATTTGGCAGACATCTCATAAATTATTTGCATTGTTTTTTCAGGATATGCTAATTCACCAACATAATCGCCTAAGAAAATAAAAGTACTTATATTTCTTGATAATGCATAGTCAATACATTTTCGCAATGCAATATAATTACCATGGATGTCCGCTAGAACGGCTATATCCATCCTTTTCTCCTCTGAATAACCTATATATTTAGAACATAGGTTCATGCTTGTTAATTATATTATTGATGCACTTTCCACTCACCCATTTCTCCAATCTTTTTCCCAATTGAAAAATAATTATATGGAGCATATATCGCAGGTTTTAATTTCAGTAAATCAATCATCTCTAAATTCATATTTTCGAATTGTTTATCAATTTGGATGTTTTTTATATCTGCTAAAAATAGATGACTTCCATCTAGTTCAATGATTTCTTCCACTTCACATTCATATACCCAATTACTTTGTTCTAAAACTGGAACCTCCAATTTATTCCCCCATTCATATCGATATTCAACCTGATTTTTTATTGCATTTTCACCTTTGCTGCAGCCAAAATAATCAGCTAACCAAATATTATCTTCTGTAATAAGATTTGCAGAAAAATGCTTTTCACGCATTATATTACTCTTTGTTAGCTTGCTGCCACCCATCGTCATCATAATATGAGGCGTCTTGTCAAATGAGAAACCAAGCCATGTTACTATGCAAAAATTTGCTGTCTTATCTTCATTTCTAGTTCCAATGATGTACATAGGCTGTGGACTAAATACACAATCTGGTTTAATATTTATTTTTTCCATACAATTTTCCTTTCTTATTCATATTTGTTTTGTCCATTAATTTAAAGAATATATTCAGGATACGTTGCTATACACTAAATATTTGAAAAAAATCAATCGTAAAATGTAATAAAATAGGCCCGCTACAGTTATTATATTTATCGTAAAACCATTGTAAAAACATATGAATAAGGAGATAGAAGAGTAATGCGTACCACCTATGAAAGATAAACCATGAAAAACTAAGGTGATTAATAATTGCATGAAAGGGAATGTGAGAAAGCGAAAATAGAATACCAGTCAATACTTTAGATAGGTATTCACGATTTTCAAACATATTATTTCTGATAAATCCTCTGAAAACGATTTCTTCAACACTAGATATTGCGATTAAATAATATATTATTTGCAGAAAAAGCGAAGCCGGGGTAAAAGATTTGCCAATTATAATATTATGTATGTCATTATATTTTCCAAAAGCAAAAATTAATAAAAGCGATAAACACAGTCCCATTCCTAATGATTGAAGCAAGTTATTTCTACTTACACCAATGGAAGCTAAGCTGATTGAATGTTTCTTGCAAATCAAAAACATGAAAGGCAATATTGTTATTGGTAATAGAAAGGAAATCAGCATAGCCATCTGTTTATTTGAATAAATCTCAGGATAGGTAAGGATAATATTCGCGAGCAACGCACTTAAAAGATTGGTAGTAATAAATAAGATTAGAGATGAAATAATAGTACGCTTACAACTTTTAAATGTGTCAATGGGTTCCATCATATTCACCTCCAAATCCAGAAGTAATAGCAATTTCCTATATTTTACCACACTAAAGATAGTCTAGTCTATAAATCGATGAATCATTTCTTGGTTTTCTTAAGTTCATTATATCCATACTCCTAAATAGTTCCTCTTAATTGAATTATTCGAATTTCATATGAAAAAATTATGTAATTCGATGTATTATAAAAAGTTCAGATACATATTCTTGATAATTTTCATTAAACTTAATTATATCTATAACGAATCCTCTCCCTCTATATGTAATTTGTTTCAAAATTATCTATCTATAAATAACACTTTAACTAATTATGCTATTCCAAATAAAGGAGATCAATCAGCATAATAAAGTGCTATAACCTTACTTTTCCCTCTTTTTATCTTCTTCTTTTACTTTCAAACGCTCGCAAGCAGTTAATAACTTACGCTTGGATGAATGATGATGTTCCATACATACTGCACAGTTTCCATGCCTTTCGCATTTTACTCTTTTGCATGGACAATTTGAGCCGTCATAGTCCATAATTATTACCTCCTCCCGATTTGATACATTGATACTTGTGATATGACTCATGGTACTCCTATCATTATTTCATATTATATATTGCATCGACGAATAAAGTGTTATCCGTATTTTACCTGCTACAGTTTTTTCTATTTCATGCAAAATAAATGAAGGTGCTAAAATTAAAAGCTTCTGATGCATTCCACGGCAGATTGTTTTATTCAGTACACAATATTTTACTTATATTTTATTCTTTTACCCTATACACGCTACAGTCATTTGAACGATCTAGGAAGCCATATTCTATTAATGATCTGCGAATAGTTGCATAATCATTATAAATTCTTTCTAGAATTCTATTAACTTCATCTTCTTGATAATCGTAGTTATGTTTAAAATTCTTCATTATTTCTCTTAGTAGTATTATCTTTTTCTTTTCCTTAGCCGGAAATTGTTTTAAAGCACCATTTTCATCCATATATGTTTTAATGGTCTTTTCTCTTTCTTCAACAGTAATATTATATCTGTCATCAATCATAGTGGCAGATTGATGAATTTCTTCTATAAGCCCAGAATCAGCCTGATTGATAGAGCGTTCGGTTTTTTCTTCTAAAGATTGCATAAGAGCAAAAAAAAGCTTTGCTTGCTTTTCTTTTTCTCTCAGCTTAAACCGATGGTTTCTCACAGTAGATTGGGCGATACCAACTATTTGAGCAATTGTCCTATCGTCTTTGCCTTCTGACATAAGTTTTAAAATTTGCTGTTGTACTTCTGAAATCCCAACAAGAGAAGACTCCTGACTTAATATATAATCTGCTGTAAAGCCATGTTCTATTTTGCGATGTTCATTTACTGCGCCAAACGCATCATACAGCTTGCCATTTAATGTAAATATATGACCTTTCTCATATTCTTTTCCACAGAAAGTACAAAAATAAGAATTTTCATTTTCCTTATATCCCATGACAATCTCTTCTACTGACGAATTCCATATATATTTTTTATGTTCCATTTTAACACTCCTTCTTCTATTTAATATACATTATACAATCATATTCATATTTTGTCTATACATATACAAACACATGTGCAATATGTTTATATTAACTTTTAGTAATTTAAAAGCAACAACTATTTAAAAATAAATTCAAATAGTTGTTGCTTTTTACAAGTAAATATATAGTTCTCTAAATTAGTGTCTGCTGAGCAGACCTAAAGTTATTGATTTTACTGACTTTTGCGGCGTTTTGTGGTAAAATAATAGCAAGGAATTTAAAGAATTTGAATCTTTTTCTTGCAGTTATGATGAATATTTCACCATGAAAAGGGGC
>SVEA01000044.1 GCA_015057615.1 Lachnospiraceae bacterium
AGTATTTGCATTCGTTGGTACTTTGGCTCCGTATTTTGGAGCCTTATGTACCGCTACGTAATGCAACTAAGCGAAAGCGTCTCCGATTCGGATACATTTGACGAAATCATAGCATGGTATACATGGGGTGTGAACAGTAACATTATTTATGAACCAACGCTAAGGTTTGCTGTGCGATAGACAATTCCTCATTGGTCGGAATTACGTAAACCTTTACCTTTGAATCCGGTGCAGAAATTAAGGCTTCCTTGCCGCGGATGCTGATCTGATCTTCTGCTAATTTCACTCCTAGATATTCGAGATATGCACAGATCTGCGCACGCTTAAGGCCATCATTTTCACCCACACCTGCTGTAAAGGTAATTGCATCAACACCATTCATTGCTGCCACGTAAGCACCGATATATTTTGCCACGCGATAGTCAAATGCTTCGTTTGCTACTTTTGCTCTATGATTTCCTTCTTCCTCCGCCTTCTTAACGTCACGGAAGTCACTGGAAACACCGGACATACCAAGCATACCGGATTTCTTATTCAGTAAGTTCAGAAGCTCATCAATGGTTTGTCCCTCTTTATGAGCAATGTACTGAAGAACTGCTGGATCGATATCACCGCTTCTGGTTCCCATGATCAATCCTTCCAGAGGGGTAAGTCCCATACTGGTATCTACGCATTTACCATTTTGAACAGCGGAAATACTTGCTCCGTTTCCAAGATGCGCAACGATCAGCTTAGAATTCTTCGCATCCAGTCCGGAGATCTCTAAGGTTCTCTTTGATACATAGCTATGGCTGGTTCCATGGAAGCCATATTTTCTGATATTATATTTTTCATAATATTCATAAGGAATCGCATAAAGGAATGCTTTCTCCGGCATGGTCTGGTGGAAAGCAGTATCAAATACGGCTACCTGGGGAATTCCCGGCATAGCTGCTTCGCAGGCATTAATTCCGGTTAAGTTCGCCGGGTTATGCAGAGGACCTAAGTCAAAGCAGTCCTTGATTACCTTCTTAACGTCTCCATCGACAATAACCGGATCACTGTAGTACTTGCTGCCGTGAAGTACACGATGGCCGACTGCTGAGATCTCACTGATATCCTTAATCACTCCATGCTCTGCATTTAGGAGAGCCTTCATCACCATCTCTACCGCTACCTGATGATCTTTCATCGGCTGATTCACAACCAGCTTATCCTTGCCGGCTGGTTCATGTGTCAATTTAGAGCCTTCTATTCCAATTCTTTCGCAAAGACCTTTTGCTAAAACATTTTTGGAATCCATATCAATCAGCTGATATTTTAATGAAGAGCTTCCACAGTTAATTACTAAAATGTTCATTTATAAAGTTCTCCTTATATTATATTTTCCTCATTCGACGCAGCTTTTTGCTTATTATCGAGTTTGCAAATGCCACGCGGACGCAAACTCGATTTATCAATTTACAAAAATCAATGGGTGCAACACCCCCACTGCAATGGGCTTATTAATTGTTTGTCTGGCATTGAACCGCGGTAATTGCAATAACCCCTACGATATCTTCAAAGGAGCATCCTCTGGATAAATCATTTACCGGTTTTGCGATTCCCTGTGTCATCGGACCATATGCCTCTGCTTTAGCAAGTCTTTGTACCAGCTTATAACCGATATTACCGGCATCAAGATCCGGGAAAATCAGAACATTCGCTTTCCCTGCAACATCACTGCTCGGTGCTTTCGCTGAACCAATGCTTGGTACAATGGCTGCATCCAGCTGTAATTCACCATCGATCTTAAGCTCCGGATTGGTTTCTTTCGCTATTCTTGTTGCTTCCACAACTTTATCGACGTCTGCGTGCTTTGCACTGCCCTTTGATGAATGGGATAACATCGCAACGACCGGTTCCTTACCAGCCAGGCTCTTGAAGCTCTTTGCTGAGCTTGCTGCGATCGCTGCCAGCTCTTCGGAGGTTGGATTCTGATTTAAACCGCAGTCACCGAATACAAATAAGCCGTCCTCGCCATACTCACAATCCGGAACAACCATTAAGAAGAATGCAGATACCAGCTTGGTTCCGGGAGCAGTCTTTAAGATCTGCAGGGAGGGACGAAGTACGTCTGCGGTTGCATGGCATGCACCAGCCACCATTCCGTCTGCATCTCCTGCTTTTACCATCGTTACACCATAGTAAAGGAAATTTGTTGTTAACAGCTCCTTTGCTTTCTCCGGTGTCATACCTTTTGCCTTACGAAGCTCAACCAGAAGGTCAATGTAAGACTGCAATTTATCTGAAGTACTCGGGTTCACTATGGATGCACCGGTCAAATTAACTCCTAATTCTTTTGCGTCCTTCGCTATCTTTTCCGGATCACCTACTAAAATAATGTTGGCAATTCCTTCTTTCAGAGCAACCTCTGCTGCCTGCAGCGTTCTCTTATCTTCGGACTCCGGTAATATAATTGTTTTTTTGCTTTGTTTCGCTTTGTTTTTAATCTCATCAATAAATCCCATGATGTTTCTCCTTCCTTTGACATCTTATCCTAATTAGTATGTACATATTAAGTCAAACCCATAAATTTAATTATAGAACAATTTATATTCTGATACAAGTACCTTTTCCGCCTAATATCAAATCTTGTAGGATTTTGCGGATATGTACTGATTTGAAAATCTTCAGATGCCATTTTCTTCAAAACGATACGTAATGCCATTTATCTTAATAAATACACTTTTTTAAAAGACCTCCCACTTCTATTAATTATTGCTGTAAATCACATGATCTCATTCAATTTATAGGTAATAAACAGAACCCGCTTCTGATTATTTATTGCTGTAAATTCCCTTATTCCTTTACTGCGATCTTGACAGCAAATTTTCCGTAATTATTAACGTTATGAACAGAATAATTGACGGTAGGATAAAAGAATGCTATGATCACCTTAATAAAATTCGCGGTTCATTGCCTGATGAAATCAGCAGTTAACCACATTACATGAATATTATATTTTTATCCTTGCTCAGATTTCTCGTTAATATATCGCTCTCCCAAGCAAATTTTCTTCTTACATTTGCACAAATCAAGGAAATGGCAGGTTCATTTATATGAAGGTCGTAGGTTTTGTTACAGAATATAATCCATTTCACAATGGTCATAAATATCATATCGAAGAGGCAAAAAAAAGTTCCGGCGCCGATTATGCCATTGCCGTAATGAGCGGGGACTTTGTTCAGCGCGGAGCTCCTGCCGTTATTGATAAATACAGCCGTGCTAAGATGGCAATCAAGGGCGGCGCTGATCTTGTCCTGGAGCTTCCGGTGTGCTATGCGACCGCCAGTGCGGAGTACTTTGCCCTCGGAGCAGTTTCCCTCCTCGATAAGCTTGGAATCGTTGATTCGCTTTGCTTTGGAAGTGAATGCGGCGATATTTCTCTGCTGGAAGAAACCGCAGGAATCCTTGCCAACACCACAGAGGCGTATGACCGACTGCTTTTTTCCTATGTGAAAGAGGGGCTTACCTATCCTGCTGCGAGAGAGAAGGCAGTCACAAAGTATCTCCAGTCCGGCAATGCGTGTTCTTCGATCAATCCGGAGCAAATGGGAAAAGTCCTTTCCTCTCCGAATAATATCCTGGGAATTGAATATATACAAGCAATTCAAGCCCTCTCCTCCTTCCTCCAGCCCGTTACCATACCAAGAAAGACTGCCGGCTACCATGAAATGGAGTTATCTGATCCAGCGCATATCGATCACTGCACCGCAGGAGAGCAGAGGAAGGATAGCATTTCCCCTTCCCGGGTAATCAGCTCCGCAACTGCAATTCGTAATGCGGTTCAAAACAGCAGAGAGGCAGACGCACTATCCCTGATCGCTGCCAGTGTTCCGGATTCCGTATATGATATCTTAGTCTCCCATTATCATAAAACTTATCCCATTACTGGAGAAGATTTTGCTTCTATGATTAAGTACAAGCTTTTATCACAAGATCGTGATCAGCTGAACAGCTACGTTGATATCACCGGCGATTTCGCTGACCGAATCAAGAAGCATTCTATCTATGCTTGTACCATGGAAGAATTGGCACAGATTTTAAAGACAAAAAATCTCACCCTGACCCGGATCAATCGGGCACTTACCCATATTTTATTAAATATCCGTAAGGATTCCTTCGATCAATTCAACCAAAACGGCTATACCGCCTATGCCAGAGTGCTTGGAATAAAAAAAGAATCCTCCCATCTGCTGCGCAGGATCGCCGGCATCGGAAGGATTCCCGTTATTACAAAAATAGCAAAGGCAGAGAAGCAGCTGGACCCTCTGGCAAAGCAAATGCTTTCTGAGGATCTATTTGCCGCCCATCTTTATAATCAGGCTGTATATGAGAAATACGGCACCTTACTGCCAAACGAATACCAAAAAGGAATTATCATCATATAAATAACCATGCTTTTTGAGCATAAATCCTGAAGAATAGCTGCTTTTGCTATTCTTTAGGAGGCTGGCAGGCACAAATTATCTATGGTTACTCTAAGAAGCTCTCCATCTGATCCAGCAATTCTGAGAACAGCGCTAACGCCTGATGAACCGGTTCCTTCGTGCTCATATCCACACCGGCACCCTTTAAGAGTTCAATCGGATAGTTGGAGCTTCCGCCGCTTAAGAAACGGACATAATCATCGACAGCCGGCTTGCCTTCCTTTAAGATCCGTCTGGATAATGCAATTGCCGCAGAGTAGCCGGTCGCATATTGGTACACATAGAACGCCGTATAGAAATGAGGAATTCTTGCCCATTCCATATCAATCTCCGGATCAATAATTATATTTTTACCAAAATACAATTTATTCAGATCATGATAGATATTGCAGAGATTTTCTGCGGTCAGGCTTTCTCCTTCCTCCACCATTCTATGGGTAATCATTTCGAATTCTGCAAACATTGTCTGACGGAATAGGGTTCCTTTGAACTTATCAAGGAAATGGTTGATCAAATAAGCTTTTTCTTTCTTATCCTCCGTGTTCTTTAGCATATAGTCAATCAGCAGTGCTTCATTACAGGTAGAAGCCACTTCTGCAACGAATATCTTGTAGCCTGCATAGATATAGGGCTGTTCCTGATCGGAATAATAGCTGTGAATCGCATGCCCCATCTCATGTGCCAGGGTAAATACATTGTCCAGGGTATTATTATAATTTAATAATACATAGGGATGGGTACCATAAGCGCCCCAGGAGTAAGCTCCACTGCGTTTATTTTCATTTTCATAGACATCGATCCAACGGTTTTTGAAGCCTTCCTGTAGAATCCTCTGATACTCCTCACCCATGGGTTTGAGTCCTTTGGCAACAATTTTCTTTGCCTCCTCAAATGGAACCTCCATATGAACATCGGATACCAGAGGAGTATATAGATCATACATATGAAGCTCCTCGATCCCCAATAGCTTTTTACGAAGATCGACATAACGGTACATCAGATCCATATGATCATGTACGGCATCAATTAGATTCGTATAAACCTCTACCGGAATATTACCGGCATCCAGAGCCTTCGCAAGGGTCGATGGATACCTTCTTGCCTTCGCAAAGAAAACCTCCTGTTTTACATTGGAGCCAAACGATGCAGCAAGGGTATTTTTAAAGCCGCGATAGGATGCATGGAAACCCTGAAAAGCATCCTTTCTTACCCGACGGTCCGCGCTCTCCAATAAGCGGATATATCGTCCGTGGGTTATCTGCACCTCTTCGCCGTTCTCATCCTTAATCTCCGGGAACTTAATATCTGCATTATTGAACATCGAGAAAATACTGGATGGAGCATCTGCTATCTCTCCGGCGTCTGCTAACAATTCTTCCATCTCCGCGGATAGGATATGCGGCTTCAACCGAAGGATATCCTTCAGGTAGAAATCGTATAATTTCAGTTCCTCCCTCTCCTGACGAAACTGGTTTAAAGTCTCTTCTGGAATAGTAAGGATCTCCGGAGTAGCAAAGGAAAGCGCACTGCTTACCTGAACCGATAATGCACTCGCCTTGTTCGAAAGATCCTGATAGGTGGCATTGCCGGTGTCCTCATGGTACTTCTGCCCAGCATATACATATACCCGCTCCAACCGCTTACTAATCTCGTCCGATAACTGCAGGAAACCGTATAGCAGTTCTGCTGATTTTGATAATCTTCCCTGATACTCCAATGCTTTCGGAAGCATTTCCTTTATTTCCTCATATTCCTGCTGCCACAAATCGTCGGATGCATACAAATCCTCGATCGCCCAGGTAAATTTCTTATCTACTTCGTTTCGTTTCTGTAATTTCTTCTTTTCTGCCATGCTGTTATCTCCTTAACCCTTTCTATTTTAGATTTAATGATATGAGTGACAAAAGCCTTCTTAACAAATAATCTTCATGAATTTGCACAAAGCAAGGTAAAACTTTAGTAATAGGAAGCAATATTTTACTACGCAACTGTTTGAAGTCGTTGGCACTTACCATTACGTACTTCAATCCAAGTATTGCGTTTTTTGCAAACTTTGGGGAACACGGGTTGCGGATGAAATTTGTTTCCTGTTACTTGTCAATATAAATTGCACAAATTAACGAAATTGAGTTTATAAATCAGCTTTTGAAATTCATATCATTTAATTATTCACAACACTCTGTTTTTTCAGGAAATTTTTCTTCCTGTCCAGATGGATAATTCGCCGCGTTTCACGGAATAGTTCGAATAATCCCTGCTGGTTTCAAATAAATTTATAGTAACGTACTTCCAAATGTGCATAAGTTTAAGAGTGAACATTTTAGTTCACATAGAAATGAGGTCACTATGAAGGTCATAAGCAATCTATCTCTGAAAACAAATCTGCAAAACAGGAGCGTAGTAACTGTTCCCGCATCTGCATTTAAAAAGCTTGCCCTAAATAAACTTATTAAAGGATTCGTGGTATTATTCCTGGTTATGATGATTCTATTTCCGGCAGCCTCCTACGAAGGAGCAACGACCGGTCTTCTTCTATGGTTTCACAATGTGCTTCCAAACCTGCTGCCATTTGTTATCCTGTCAAACCTAATGATTCAATTAAAGATTGCCGGCAAAATCAGCCGCCTGTTTCATCCCTTCCTCGGAAGGTTGTTCAAAGTATCAAGGGAGGGCTGCTATCCAATCATCATCGGCTTCCTATCCGGTATCCCGATGGGAGCAAAGGCAACCGCAGACCTTGTATCAGAGGGTAAACTTGGGGAGCAGGAAGGTAATTTTCTGATTACCATGTGCAATAATGCGAGTCCAATGTTTATTCTTGGATATATTGCCATATCACAATTAAAGCTTCCCCGAATTAAATATCCCTTATTCGCTATTCTTTACAGCTCCGCTATGATCAGCGCTTTGCTATGCCGTTCCCTCTTCCGTAAATACGCAGCGAAGAAAACCAAAACCACCGCGAACGATTCTATGCCTGCGGAAAAGCAGCTTTCCAACACAGCAAATCGCTTCTCCTTTGAAATCCTTGACGGCTCCATTATGAATGGCTTTGAAGTAATCACAAAAATCGGGGGATATATCATCTTATTCTCCATCCTTGCACAGATCATTCGCGAGATTGGACCGGATATCCGTTTTTACAAGGCGTTTCTTATGGGGATTACGGAAATCACAACAGGAATTAACCAGATATGTAAAACTGAAATTGATATTAATACAAAAATAGTCTTGGTTGCAGTACTTACCTCCTTTGGCGGTCTATCCGGTATGGCGCAAACCAAAAGCGTACTGGGCAGCACAAGACTATCCATGCGTTACTATGTAATTGGTAAATTAACCAATGCATTGGTTACATTTCTTCTGACTTTTTTCTATGTAACCCTGCTTCCATTCTAACCGTTACTCAACACCATCATAGAAAGTATTTTCATCAAATTCGTATTCCGCATTCTCCGCCGGCTCTTCCTGTTGCGGCGGCGCCGGCTGCTGCTCCTGCTGTGGATAAAGCTGACTGCTTAACTCCTTTTTGTTGCTACTTATAATTTCCAGATTGTTTTTTAGAGCACCGATAAAACTGTCATATTTTGAGCTTGATGATTCATAAGCAGCTGCCAATATCCTCTGAACTTCTGTTAGGATATCATTGGAGTAGATCAGCGCTCCGGTTCTGATCTGCTCGGATTCCTCTCTTGCCTCCCTGCGCATCTTCTCCGCCTCTTCGGAAGCCTGCATGATCATCTCATTCGCCTGGTAATAGGCTTGCTGCATAATTTCATGTTCATTGACTAAATCCTTTGATTTTTCTTTTGCTCCTGCCAAAATCGCATCCGCTTTTTCTTCCGCGTCTGCAAGGATCGCATCACGGTTGCTGATGATCTTCTGGTAACGTTTAATCTCATCCGGTGTTCTGAGTCTTAGCTCATCCAGTAAATCATACAATTCATCTTTAGGTACAATGACCTTTGTACTCGATAACGGCTGCATTCTACAGCTTTCGACAAACTCATAAATGTCTTCAATTAATTGCTCAATCCTGCTTGCTCCCATGATTAACACTCCTTATCGAACTATATTTATCGTAAACAGACTGTAAAATACATTCCGGTACAAACTGCTTAATATTTCCGCCAAAGCTGGCAATCTCTCTTACCGCACTGGAGCTTAGATAGGAATACTCCAGTCTGGTAGTAAAAAACACAGTATCAATGTCCGGGCAAAGCTTATGATTCGTCTGTGCCAGCTGCAATTCATATTCGAAATCAGTAATTGCCCGAAGTCCCCTTACGATAATATTTGCTTTATTTTTCTTTGCAAAATCAACCAAAAGCCCGTCGAAAGCTTCTACTCGAATCGGAGGCAGCTCGGGATGATCTTCAATGACCCTCTCAATCAGTTCCACTCTTTCGTCTGAAGTAAATACCGGTCTCTTTGAATCATTCACCAATACACCAATAATCAGTTGATCTACCAGACCAGCTGCCCGGGTTATGATGTCCAGATGACCCAGTGTAATCGGATCAAAGCTTCCGGGATATATACCAATTTTCATTTTTCACCTTCCTATAATAAACCCATCTTTTGCAGATTATTTTCTTACTTCAATAAAAACATGCTGATTCGACTTATACTCTTTCTTTCGGAATATTTGAAATTTCGTATCCTTCAGATAATCAAAATCAGTGTTTAAGGAAGCCTCCACTACAATAATGGTATCGCAATATATAATATTAGAATTCTGAAGCATAAGTAAAATTTGTCTTTCAAGCAGCAGATCATAGGGCGGATCCATAAATATTACATCAAAAACTTTTCCTTTAATTTCAAGGGCACGAATCGCCTCCAATGCATCTAATGCAAATACCTGCGCCTGCTCCTCCAGTTTTGTTGTCTTAAGATTATTCCGGATACAACTAAGCGCCGCCCTATCGTTTTCTACAAATGCAGCGTACTTGGCACCTCTTGATAATGCCTCAATTCCGATTGCACCGCTGCCGGAAAACAAATCCAAAAAATCAGCATCGGCTAAGTATGGGTTTAGTATATTAAATAGAGTTTCCTTGATTTTATCTGTTGTAGGTCTCGTGTCAAATCCTTCCGGAGTCTTTAGCTGTAATCTTCTTGCTTTACCCGCTATCACTCTCATATTTCTTTCTCCACTTTCCTATAATATGCATGACCTACCATGAACCGAAATTACGTCATGTTTAATTAGTACTAACTTCAATTTTATAATATTATGAACATTTGTCAACTTATTTTATAGTAAGTTTATCCTATCTATCCTAAGATTTCAATAGATAATTTGTAGTATGCATAAGGAATTCATAAGTTTTTCCTTTGTACAGGCAAAAAAGGTACTGCCGATCAAACAACCACATCTTCCAGATTTGTTCAGACAGCCAACCGATAAACAAAGAACGTGCTGCGTCCTAACCGGAAAAAGTTAGTATCGCAGCACGTCCTTATATTCCTATATTATAAATCATTAAATTCCTTTATTTACCTGCCATCTGTCTTTCCTGTGCTTCTATCATTTTCTTAACCATGTAACCGCCCACAGAACCGTTCTGCTTGGAGGTTAAGTCGCCATTGTAACCTTGCTTTAACGGAACACCAATTTCATTCGCAACCTCATACTTAAATCTGTCTAACGCAGCTCTTGCTTCTGGTATTTCTGCTCTGTTTCTGCTTGCCATATAAACTCCTCCATTTCATATTTTGAAAAAACAAAAATTCAAAATAATTTGTGTTGTTGTTTACTGCTTAGTAAAATTATATACTAAGTTGGTTACGATATTAGTATTAACAAAACTTTTTGAAATACACTAGAAGTTTTTTCATTCATTTTATTTTTTATTCAATTGCAATTTATGCATTGAATAAAAAATAATCGAAAGCATATTTTATTCGCAACACATTGCTCCCAAAGCACTGCAAAAACGCAGTACTTAGATTGAAGTACGTAAATAGTACATAAGATCATAAAATACGTGATCTAAGTGCCAACGACTTCGAATAGTTGCTCATTAAAACACGCTTCCTATTACTTGAGTTTTTTCTTTGATTTATGCAAATTGATGAAGTTGATTTTTTATTTTCTTACCGATCCTCCAGGCAGATATAGGGATGATGCTTTGCTACGCTCTTGTAGGCAGGACGTATGATTTTGCCGGCATTATTTAATTCCTCTAAGCGGTGTGCCGTCCAGCCAGATATCCTGGCGATAGCAAATATCGGAGTATATAGTTCAATCGGCAGATCTAACATATGATAAACAAATCCGCTATAGAAGTCGACATTTGCACTGACGCCTTTATAAATTTTTCTTTCTTGTGCGATAATTAACGGCGCGAGCCTTTCTACCTTTTCGTACAGAGCAAATTCCTTATTCATACCCTTTTCCTCTGACAGGCTCTTTACAAATTGCTTTAATACATTCGCTCTTGGATCCGAGATTGAATATACCGCATGACCCATACCATAGACCAGACCGGACTTATCAAATGCTTTCTTATTAAGAAGATTCGAAATATATGTACCGATTTCTTCTTCATCTTCCCAGTCCTTAATATTTTCCTTCATATCCTCGAACATCTTAACAACTTTAATATTAGCACCGCCATGTCTTGGCCCTTTTAAGGAACCTAAGGAGGCTGCAACCGTCGAATAGGTGTCCGTTCCGGAAGAAGTAACCACATGGGTAGTAAAAGTTGAATTGTTACCGCCGCCATGCTCTGCATGAAGGACAAGAGCAATGTCTAAGATTTTAGCTTCCAGCTTAGTAAAGCTCTTATTCGGTCGAAGCATACGCAAAATGTTCTCTGCCGTAGAAAGTCCTTCCTTCGGCGGATGAATCACGAGACTCTTCCCGCGGTAATAATGATTGTATGCCTGATATCCATATACCGACAGCAGAGGAAATCTTGCAATCAGCTGAAGACATTGGCGAAGTACATTCTCTATTGTAATGTCATCTGCCATATCATCATAGGAATAAAGGGTAAGTACACTTCGTGCCAAGGTATTCATCATATCCTTGCTGGGTGCTTTCATAATTACATCACGGACAAAACTTGTCGGAAGTTCCCTGTATTTTTCCAAAAGCAAGTTAAAGGAATTCAGTTTTTCTCTGGTTGGTAATTCTCCAAAGATCAGTAAATAAGTAATCTCTTCAAATCCAAAACGGTCGTCATAAATAAAGCCCTGAATGATTTCTTCTACGTCTACTCCACGATAATACAACTTTCCGTCACATGGAATATAGTCATTATCAACCAATGTATAGGATAATATTTCGGAAATTTCTGTTAAGCCGGTTAATACGCCTTTACCGCTTATGTCTCTCAATCCACGTTTCACATCATACTTTGTATATAATTCGGAGTCTATCGCATTGTTTTTCTTGCACAAGTCTGCAAGATCCATTAATTCCGGAGTGATCTCAGTATATTTATTCATTCTCTTGCTCTCCTTTCCTATGAATAAACGAATTATATCACAAAAGTAAGTTCATGAAAACAATAAATTTATTAATATAAAATGAAATGTATATTAATTCTTCATGGCAAAACAAGGAACTGCTGCGCTTTTTATTTGAAATAATTCAAGAGGGTCAGGGATTCTTCCTGTAATGCACTGTTTGAAAGACAGATTGTTCCTTTTGTATGCCATGAGCGGACAAATTTATTATTGCGTTTTTTGCAATGCTTTGGCGAACCACGCGTTGCGAATGAAATATGTTTCCTATTACTTGTCAATACAGAAATTGTGCAAATCAGCGAAGGTGGTTTATAAATCGGCTTTTGACACTCAAATCATGCTTTCCTATTCAACTTTGTATACTCGTTATGAAATTTTAAGTGTACCGTCTCCTCCGTCTGATTCCCGGCTTCATCCTTTGCGATACAGGTAATCTGGCAGGTTCCGTCCTCGAAGTCCTCGATGGTAATCTTTATGTCAATATTTTCCTTAACCGAATAATTATCCGTCACGCAGATCTGATCCAGTATAAGTTCCCGGGTCAGCGTCTGCCCATCCGGTATCGCGATCTCAGATAATCCGGAAATAACCGGCGCTTTACTGTCGATATAGAACGCAGCCTGTTCGGTTGTCTTAACCTGCTGCCCTACTGCGACGGTATATGTAATCTGATACTCTTCCTTGCTGATTTCATCAATTGCAACATCAATATCCTCCGGATTTAAGCGGACCTTCGAGCAATATGCTTCAACTCCTTCTAAGGCAAGCTTCCGGTTAATCTTTGTTCCTTCCTTTACCACTCGGTCGGCTACCCCGGTGATCACCGGTTCATCCAGACTTTCCTTCACTTTCACCGTGATGGTCTTTTTCACTGTTTTATTGAAGGAATCGGTCACGGAATAGGTGATCTCATACTCCCCTGCCATATACGGATTTACTTCCCCTTTGATAACGATATCCGAAGTAATATCTCTTCCATCAGAGGAAACTGCTTTGACCTCATCCAGCAGATCAATTTCCTTTCCCCAAAAGATAGAGCGGTATCTTACCCCTGTCAGAGCCGGTTTCTTAGAATCCAGGGCGGGTTTCTTCGCATCCTGGGCGGGCTCCTTAAAATTATAGTAGGGATTCTTCTCGTTCGGATCAGTCGGGTCCCACCGTACTCCAGAGGTAAGCTTACGGGCCTTCGGTTTTCCTAACGGTCCCGGACTTTTTTCATCATCATAGATGATCACCGTAGTTCCTAACGGACAGTGATCATAGATCCACTTCGCATCCTCCACCGTAAGACGGATACATCCGTGGGAAGCAGCCTTGCCTAACTTATTATATTCTCTTACTGCAAGCGTAGCTGGATTATTGTATTCCGAGTAGTATACGGAATGGAACAATACCCCTCCGACAATCCGCGTGGAATATTGCCCCCATACGTCCCCCATCAGAGCCTTCCACCGATATTTGCCCTGTGTCTGAAAGGTCCCTCGAGGTGTCTCCGTTCCCTTTTTCCCCACAGAGCATACCATCGCTTTAATCGGAATCTCATACGGCTCTTCCTTCTTTTTCTCATAGATCGTAATCGTATTATGAACCCGGTTCACCTTGATCAAATATGCTTTCTCCTCTGCTTGTTCTGCTGCGAAAGCCTTCGGGGCTTTGGCGGCTAGTAAGAATACTGCTACTCCAAGAATCACTGCCGCAAGATAAAAGCCTTGTATTCTTTTGCTACTCTTAATCATGCCAATACTCCTTCTTGTTCCATTCTTTCTTACCTATCAGCGTTTATACTGATTGATATGGATAATATAAGTCTCATAATCCTTATTCTCTGTTGCAGGACTATAAAAAACCGTTCTTCCAAGGCCTTTTATCAGCTCGTGATTCACATTCTCATACTTCTCCTGCTCCAATTTACCAACATAGATATATTCCACCTTGTATTTTGCAAGCAGTGCCTGTACCATTTCCTCCTCCGTAGAAGTATATATGTTTTCGATATCCTCGGATCGAAGATCCAGTAAGGACGGATTCCCCTTCCACAACCATTCATGGGTATGCCAGCCAAGCACCGTTGGCAGTCCTGTAATCACTGAGACCCTTTGATAATCCGTATAGCTGTCTCCATTTGCCTCTAATATTACCGGCATACCGGATACATTATCATTCAGCCAGCGGGTTGCAAGGTAATCATCCGGCATTGCATCTTTCATAAAAGCTGCCGCGTCAATTCCTTTGTAAGCCTTCCGGTTAAATATATTTCCATACCATGCATTTACAGCATTTCCCGCATAGAAGAGGGTGCTAAGAAACAGGATGCAGCATACCCGTGCGGTTCTTTTCTGCCGAACGGTAGTGCCAAAGCGGATCAGACGTATAAAGAGATATCCAAAGCTGATGCCAAATAGAATAAATGCCTGATAGGTCAGCTTAAACATCGTATTCGCCCTTTTATAATCACCGGAATAGATGTCCTCCACATAGACCACCTCCGGTATCAGAATCAGCCCGATTGCACATAATCCCAGGGTTATAACAAATAGATCCGAGCTGTCCAGCTTTTCCATAAAGCGAAAAACTCTTCCCGCGGTTTTCCCTGCCGCCTTGGAATCCTCTTTTTGTACTTCAGCCTGGTCTCTATGTTCCCTTTTAAAATCTCCGATAAGAAAGCAGAGAAAGGCAATCACCAAGAATATCGGAAGTCCCCATAGGATAATCAGCTGATTTAATGGAGTCTGAGCTTCTACCAATCGTATCTTTGTAGAAATCTGATCAAAACGCAGGGTAAAGGGCAGGCTTACCAGCGTGGATAACCCAATGATAACGATTCCCTCCAGCGCAGTGATCCAGAAAGCTTTTCCTTTAAAATTATATACAACCATATTCGAAAATAGAATAACCGCTCCCGAAACCACATAATAAATTGGGAAGTCCCAGAAATTTGTCATATGGAAAAGACCGATAAAAAAACCCAGCATAATCATGGAGGGATGGAACACTTCCTCCATGACGGTCCGTTTCTGCCCTTTTGCGGCTCTTCTAAAATACATCCAGCCAAGCAAAATTCCAACCACCGTCAAAACAAATAGAATATTGATGACATGCGCATGCAGATCGCCCAGCACAAAGGAATAGGATGGGAACTCGTGAATCGTCTTATCGTTGGTTTCCGGATGGTAGCCGATGAACCTGGTGGCATCCGGGAACCAATAGCCTTTTGAACTCTTCTCCATTCCAAAGAATCTCCGGACCGCCGGTTCAATCCATCGGTATGCCGTATAGTGCATATTGCCGGCGATACAAACCGCTGCTCCACCAAGAAGACCGCCCAGACAGGGAAGCATCCTGTCCCACTTACGGTTTTTCTCCGCAGTGCTATGCTCATTTCGGTAATGCAGGACCAGATTATAAACAATGGAACCGGGTAGCATAAAAGCAAATGCACCGATCATCATCAACATCAGATTATACCCATCCGCTGCCGGAACGAAGGAAAGCTTCGTTAAAAATACCGCCATATACTGCCCGACGTAGTAATAATTCAGATTCGTTCCGGAGAACCAAAAATCCTGGGGAGGCATATATTCACTGCGCATCATGCTGGTCATAAAACCATAATCCATGAACTTTTCGGTTCCGTATGCCTGCGGCTTAAATCCCCTGATATAGGTAAGAAGGAGAAATAATAAAAAGAAGAGAAGCTCCTCGGTAAAGACAGCCTCCAGATATTCTTTCCCGGTCCGCCGGGAGGCATATACCTTCTTTGTATCTCCCTGCTTTCCTTTCCGGTACAAAAGAATCGCTGCATTCATAAGGAGGGAAGCAGCAACCACAACCATACAGGAGCTTGTCGTAAATTTCAGGATATGCAGGGAAGAAAACAACCACATAAGATAACCGGTTACCGCGATCCCAGTTGTCTTAGCAAATAGATATCCCCGGTCATGAAGATCGGCAAACATAAGATCAGAAAGCGGTAAAAAGATTACACCAAGAAGCAATATCGCTGCCCACCACTGTAAAAAATGCAGAAAATCTCCCTGTAAAAGAAATCTTCCCAAAAACATCGCCAGAAACGCCAGCAAAAAATAACCTATTTTTTTAAACATCTTAAACTCTCCATTTTTGATTCATCCTTCGAAAATCTTTCAGTGCCTGCACTCCAATTCGAAAGATTTTTCTCATATTGATCGAATTTACACCGCCCTGCCTCGGTCGGAAAGTGATCGGCAGATATTTAACCGCTAATTTCTTTTTCACATAGAGGACGGACAGCAATACATTGGATAAATTGTGATTTTCGGGGATGTTGGTAATCTGCTTTCTTAAGGTGCTTGCTTTCATTAGCCGAAACGGCGTATTTGCGTCCGTTACCCACACATGAAAACAGAGCCAAAGGACACATTTTAATGTCTTCGTGACGAATACCCTGGACCATCCATCCTGGCGGCCTTTGCGGTCGCCGATCACCATATCATAAGCTTCCCTCTGCTCCCAGAACCGCCAGAACTCCTCCGGTAAGGTCTGTCCATCGGAATCGGTTTGGAAGATGTAATCCGCCCCGGCATCTAATGCATAACGATATCCGTACAGCACCGTTGCACCATGTCCGCTGTTGGGCTTAGTAAGAGGCTCGAACGCGTTCATCGTTTCGCTGCATTCCTTCATAAGCGGAAATGTTCTATCCTTACTGCCGTCATCGATGATAACCAGCCGGCTTCCATTCCCGATCTTCTCTACGACCGGATACCAGTCCTTAATGACTGCAGTAATATTTTCCTCCTCATTGTAGGCAGGAATCACAATATACAATCGATCCATCTGTCTCCTCATTTCTGCGCGGCTTATTGATATCACAGAATCTGCGGATGCCGCGTGTGACGCAGACTCCGTGAGATCAGGAACATTACTCTGCCCCGTGACCTGTCATCTGTTCAAATACGTCCAGCGCTCTTTTTACCGCTGCGTCCATATTATAATACTTATATTCGGCTAAACGCCCGAGAAAAATTACGTTATTTTCCTTTTTCATCTCTTCTTCGTAGAGAGCAAACTGCGCTTTGCAGTCCTTTGTCGGGAAAGGATAATATGGTTCTCCCTCCGCGCAGGGGAATTCCTTGCATATCGTTGTCTTTGTATGCTCCTGCCAGGTCAATTTCTTAAATTCCGTAATTCTTGTATAATCATAATCATTCGGATAATTCACAACCGGAGCTTCCTGGAAATTTTCTTTATCATAGGTTTCAAAGGAAAAATGGATACTGCGATAGGAAAGTTTTCCATGCTTATAATCATAGAAATAATCCGTGGGTCCGGTGTAAATCAGTTTCTCATAAGTAATGTCCTTAATCACCTCTTTGTAATCCGTATTCAACAGGATTTTGATATTTTTATTCGCTGCCATTTTCTCACACATCTTCGTATAGCCGTACTTTGGCATCCCCTGATAACGGTCGGCAAAATATCTGGTATCCCGGTTTAAGCGAATCGGAATCCTGGAGATTACCGAGGTGTCAAGTTCCGCCGGATCAATTCCCCACTGCTTCTTTGTATAATTTTCAAAGATCTTCGAATAGATATCCTGTCCTACCTTACTTAAAGCAACCTCCTTGCTCGTCGTGATCTCGTCGATTTCCACCGCCTGCTTCTTTAAGAAATCCTCTACCTCGGAGCAGTCCAGATTCAGATTATAAAGCTTATTGATCGTCTCAACGGTAATCGGCATCGGTACCAGATTACCGTCGACACAGGTTAAAACCCGATGCCAAAAATCATTCCATTGGGTAAACTTTGACAGATACTGATATACCCCCCGGTTATTTGTATGGAAAATATGGGGGCCATAGTTATGAATCAAGATTCCTTCCTCATTATAGGAATCGTAAATATTTCCCCCGATATGGTTTCTTTTTTCAATCAACAGTACCTTCTCATCCAGTACATTTGCAATTCTTTCCGCCATGGTTAAGCCCGCCAGTCCTGCACCAACGATTACATATTTAAAATTCATATCACTACCTCTTTTCTTATTTATGTTTGTTTCTTATTCGTTGTTTGTTACTTTATCACACTTTTGCTTTATTATCCAATTACTTGCTTTTATTTCCCGACATTTTTTATTGTCAAACGCCTTTTGTTATCATAAGTGTCAAAAGCCAATTTATGAACCAGCTTCGTCAATTTGCACAAGTTATGTGTTGACAAGTAATAGGAAACATATTTCATTCGCAACACATTGTTCCCGAAGTGCTATAAATACTACTTCGTAAATAAAGGAAGGTGTGTATCATAGATGGATAACTCCCTTTCCCCCTCGCCCTCTTGATATACCCTTTGATACGCGGAACGGATATTCTCTTCCTTCAGCTGATAATCCGTCGAATTCCGGTTATCCCAATCAACAATGATAAACCGGATATAATTCTCATGCACCAGGGCATCCAACTCCTGCGGGGTATCGGCCTCGTACATTTGCCTTACCTGCTCATCCCGGTACGAGGTATCGTATCCTGCGGACCAGGCATAATACTGCCATCCCTGATACAGCATGGCACCTCCGAGTACCACCTGATTGATCGCATAATTTGATGTCAGAAAGATATCCTGTGAGTTACTGTTTTCATTGATCCATTGCGTGAGCGGATCGTCCAAGTCCAGTACGATCGCAGAACTTGGTATGTTTTTCTTCATTACCGTTATAAAATCGTAGATGCCGGTTAACGTCAGCATAAGGGTCAGAATGACTCCGGCAAGGGAGGCAAGGGTGTCACGCCGTTTAAATAACCGGAGGACCAGGTCCGCAGCAAATATACCAAGTAAAATGCAGCTCATCATAACGTATTTGTGATTTACTGTAACATCCACGGTCATAGATACCGTAAATGCAAAGATAAGCGGCAGGGTAAAAGCCAGCATCAGATGCCGTCCGGCACTTCTTTGTATACAGAAGTCTGCAAAAAGGACAAAGGGTAGGATTCCCAGCAGCCGTTCCAGATAGGAGGCAGCTCCAAATAGTGTCCCGTTCTCGGCAATAAAACCAAACAGAAAATCAAACCCCACTGCTGAGCCTTCCATAAAGAAATTCGTCTGCAAATAAGCCATTCCTATTGTGATTGCTGCCAGGAGAGCAAATTCCAGCCGATGCTCCGCCAGAAGAGCCGCTGCAAAAAGCACCAACAGGCACCCGATTACTGCTGCCCCATGGAAAAAGGACAAGCTGCCAAGCAGAATACCTGCGGCAATGGGAGTTCGATAATCGGCGATGCTCCATGCCTCTTTCGTAAAGAAAGCGCGCTTCACCCGACCGATGCTTAACGTTAAGGCAGACGAAGTATTCTTTGTCGCTCCGTCTTCCGACGCTTCCGGAACGGAGCTTCTTTGCAGCCCGATCGCCGCATGCATTTCATACACTCTTGGCAGAAGCAACAGTATCACAAGAAACATAACGGCTAAACCAAATGCCAGATGCCTCTGGTTGCAGTAAACATTCAGATTCCATAATCCCCAGTCCTCCTTCGGCGTGTCCGAGAGGAATGCCGTATTCTCCGTTAGAGCCTGTATTATCCCGGTACCGGGTGGCAGCTTTGCCAGGTAGGTAAAGAGCGTTTTGGAGCTCCGGAAGGAAAAGAACAAGCAGGCAAGACATCCGGCACCGACTCTCCCGGTTATCTTAAGAGCCAGAAGATATAGAAGCAGGAAAGCGCTGATAAAGCTCAGCATACTGGGCAGATTGAAGGCATAATCAAGACGGAGTCCCAAATATTCCAGATTCGCAACCATAAATTGAAACATAAAGTGGTACTTGATATCCTCCCCCGCATAATGGGAATAGGAGGTCGGAAAATTGTTGCCATAGGAAAAGGAGCGTATCATTCCGATATGGGGGGAAAAATCGCTGAATACCGAAAGTCCGATATATAGCTTATTCCCCTTCACAAAAAAGGTTGCCCACATCAGCAGAAAGGCAAGCACTGTGATACTCACCAGCAGGCACTGCTCCGTCTTTGAGAGCGTTTTTCTCTGTTTAAGAGAAACATCGCTGACTGTATTTAATCTGCCCTTTCCCGCTTTTTTATACCAGAGGTAGACCGCCGATACGATTCCGGCAATCGGCAGGATCATAAGATTTGCCCAGAAAAGAGGCTCTTTCGCCCGGGCAAATGCCATTGCCGTCAAATAAGTACCCCAGGTTAAAGCCAGGGTACCGACAAGATACCATGCTGGCAGAAGCAGCAGATACGGACAAAAGGAAATGGCCGCTTTATTATAATCGGTCTTTGCACTATTCACAAGTCCCGGGAAAGCAAGGCTGCAGATGGCAGCTCCGGTGGTAAAGCAAAGAACCAGGTAGAAAAATCCGATCATTTCTTCTCACCGCCCTTAATGCATTTTGTTATCAGGTATCTTGGTCTTCCCTTCACTTCCTGATAGATTTTCGTCAGATAGATGCCGATGATTCCCAGACTTACCATAATTGCACTGCCAATAAAAAGCTGCAGCAGAATCACCGTTGTGAATCCGTTCAGAGCCCTGCCGCTGAACTTCATATAGAGGGTTTGAATCCCGATTACGGTTGTTCCGATAAACATCAGGATGCCAAGAATCGTAATACAGTGAAGGGGCACCGAGGTAAACGAAGTAATTGCATTCACTGCCAGCCGCAGCAGACGGTAGGCGGACCACTTGGTTCTTCCGTTCACCCTCTTTGCCACATCAAAGCGCAGCTGCTTTCGTTCAAACCCGACCCAGGAAGCCATTCCGCGGAAAAAGGTTGTCCTCTCCGGAAGCTGCTTCCATGCCTCCACTACCTTACGGTCCATTAATTTAAAATCGGAAGCATTTTCTAGATCAATATCCGCTGTTTTTAACAGAAGCCGGTAAAAAAGCTTCGCACAGGCATGATAGAAAGGATTTTCTTTTCCTCTGGAATTCTTAATACAGTCCACCACATCAATCCCCTCTTCCCTCCATGCCTTTACCATCTCCGGTATCAGCTCCGGCGGATGCTGCAGATCCGCATCCATCACAAGAATCATATCCCCTGCGGCATAGGTAAGACCTGCGCAAAGTGCCGATTCTTTCCCGAAATTTCTGCTCAGCCGCACAGCCGTAACCTTCGGGTTCGTATCCGTCAGGATTTTTAGCTCTGCCCAGGTATTGTCCTTTGATCCGTCATCTACAACAATAAATTCATAGGGTATTTCATGTTCCGTCAGGACCGCTTCAATCACACCGATCGAGCTCCGGATATGACCGCCCTCCTGATATGCGGGTATCACAACGGACAAGACGGCTTCTGCTGCTCTGCTATATTCCATGTTTGGCTGCATCATTTCCATATCGTACCTCACTCTATTATACTTACCTAGGTAATTGCGAAGCTTCACTAATGTTGTATGCACAATTAATTCAGCTAAAGAGTTTCGCAATCACCTATTTGATAGGAGCGTCAAAAGCCTTCCTAACAAATCGTCTTCTTTAATTGCACAAAGCAGGAAAAACCAAGTAATTTAAAACGTATTTTAATGCATAACTGTTTGAAGTCGTTGGTACTTAGATCACGTATTTTGTGGTCTTATGTACCACTCGTACTTCAATCCAAGTATTGCGTTTTTTTACAATGCTTTGCGAGACTGCATGTTACGAATGAAATATGTTTCAAATTGCGCATCCATGCATAAATTGTGCAAATTAATGAAGTTTATTCTATAGATTGGCTTGTATGACACCCATATCCTATTATACTTACAGCGTATTGGTCTGGTTTAATATCTTCTCCTCCAGATAAGGATTCTCTTCAAAGATATCGGCTACCTCTTTATCGCTTAGTGCTTTCACCGCCTCTGCTGCAGCTTTCAGATCTTCCACATCAGTAAAGATGTCTGCCATCTTAAATTCCATGGTCCCGCTCTGCCGGATCCCGAAGATGTCCCCGGGGCCGCGAAGCCGCAGATCCTCTCCGGCAATATAGAAGCCGTCGTTTGATTTGTTTAGGATCGAAAGGCGTTCCCAGGCTTCCTTTCGGTTGCTGTCACAGACAAAGATGCAGTAGGATTGATATTCTCCACGCCCTACCCGCCCGCGAAGCTGATGAAGCTGTGCCAGTCCAAACCGCTGGGCATTCTCCACCATCATGACGGTTGCATTCGGCACATTGACACCAACCTCAACCACCGTGGTGGATACTAGAACATTGATCCCGCCATCGGCAAACCGCTCCATTATCTCGTTCTTCTCCTTTGGCTTCATCTTACCGTGAAGATACTCTACGGTTATCCCCGGCGCGAGTGCCTCCTTTAACGTCTCCGTATAATCAATGACGTTCTCTGCCTCTATTTCCTCGCTTTCCTCTACCATGGGGCAGATTACATAGGCTTGTCTTCCCTGGGCAGCCTGCTTATCAATAAAGCGGTATGCATTCGGACGGTAGTCCGTACCGACAACGCAGTTCTTGATCGGCAGCCTTTTTGCAGGCAGCTCATCCACGATGGAAATGTCCAAATCTCCGTATAGTATAATCGCAAGGGTTCTCGGGATCGGGGTAGCACTCATTACCAATACATGGGGTTGCCCTCCCTTACTCATCAGGGCTTCCCTCTGCTTAACGCCAAACCGGTGCTGCTCATCGGTAATAGCAAGCCCCAGCCGGTCGTATTCGACCTTCTCCTGGATCAGAGCATGGGTACCGACAATAACCTCCGCCTCATGCCGCTCGATCCGGTCATATGCCTCCCTTTTCTCCTTTGCTGTCATGGAACCGACCAGCAGGCATACGGATATGCCAAACTTTTGAAAAGCATCGGTCAATGACCTATAATGCTGCTTTGCCAGAACCTCCGTCGGCACCATCATACACGCCTGGTAACCGTTTTTCACCGCCATCAGAAGCGACAGGATCGCCAGTACCGTCTTTCCGGAACCGACATCCCCCTGAATCAACCGGTTCATTCCATAATCACTGCTGAGATCCTTCTTGATTTCCTGCCACACCCGCAGCTGCGCCCCGGTAAGGGCATAGGGTAAGTCCCGAATCATCTGCTTACATTCCGGCTGCTCCATCATCGGATATGCCGTTTTCACCCTGGATTTTTGCTCTTTAAGATGCCGAAGAGCGAGGGAATACAGGAAGAATTCATCAAAGACCAGCCGCTGCCTTGCCTTTTGCATACGCTCCCGGTCCTTCGGAAAATGAACCTCCCGGATCGCTTTTGTCCGGTCCATCAGGTTATATTCTTTCCTAATTTTACTCGGAATATAATCCTTGGCAAATTCCAGCTGCTCTAACGCCTGCCGGATTGCCTTCGTAACCGCTGCATTGGTCAGCCCCTCAGTAAGAGGATAGACCGGCTGCAATACATTTAAAAGCTTATAATACTCCGGTCTCTGATAGATCCTGGGCTGCTCGATTACTAGTACACCATTCTTACGAACCACTTTTCCGCGAAAGATGTAATGATATCCCATCCGCAGCGTTTTCTGCAGAAACGGCATATTAAACCAGGTCAGATATAAAGATCCGGAGGAATCCTTCACCTTCGCATTAATGATCTGCAGATTTCTTACCCGTCTTCGCTTAGGACTGCCCACAAGGGAAGCTTCAATGGTTACTGTCTCCCCCTCCCGCAATTGTGCGATGGGAATCGGTTTTTGGAATTCTTCATACCCTCTGGGAAAATGTTCGATCAAATCCTGCACGGTTTCAATCTCCAGCTTATGGAATATTTTTTCGGTCTTTTCCCCGATTCCCTTTATAACATTTATTCTATCATTATATTTCAAATGTATCACCTCTACGAAACCTGCCGCCGTTTTGGCTGGTTGGTATCATTATTATTCACCATATATCTGCCTGCTTTTTGCGCATTATAAGTTTATGGATGCAGCGCGCAGATACAAACTTGCTAAGTGAAAAATTTAAAAATCTTTCACTCTTGTTTCCTCAATACTTTCATTATAAACCATAAAGAGGGAATGGGGAAGAAAAAAGACCTTAAGAATTTTGATATGAGTGTCAAATCCCTCATGCGTTTGCCGCACCACTATGAATGAAAACTGGTTACTGA
>SVEA01000045.1 GCA_015057615.1 Lachnospiraceae bacterium
ACCCTTCATGGGTGCGTGGATTGAAATAAGTGTATTCTTATTTTAATTACTGAGCTAAATAAGAGTCGCACCCTTCATGGGTGCGTGGATTGAAATCGGTTTACGATATTGAAACAGAAGAAGTAACCGAGTCGCACCCTTCATGGGTGCGTGGATTGAAATTTTAGGTAAATTATCTTTAATTTTAACTAACCAAAGTCGCACCCTTCATGGGTGCGTGGATTGAAATATTTTGCGCTCTTCGTCACTTATATCCGGATGCACGTCGCACCCTTCATGGGTGCGTGGATTGAAATATTATTAAATTTCCGTAAAATTAGCGGAAATTTCGACCGGATATGAAAGGAACTAAATATATCGGCAGTGGAACTGTTTGACAAGTATGCGATTATTATCATACCGAAAAATTTGGTCAACCTTCTTGCAGAATATGAGGAAATCGAATTTATCGAGAAACCAAAACGGATCTCTTTTGAGGTAAACCGGGAAAGATTGGTTTCCTGTATAAATCCAGTGCAAAGCGGCGTTTATAACCTGTTCGGAGAAGGTGTCTATGCCGGAATTATTGATTCGGGAATTGATTATTCCCACCCGGATTTTCGAAATGAGGACGGTACCACCCGGATCGTTGTTTTATGGGATCAGACCATCGCCAGAAATCACCCCGCAGGGGTATGACATCGGAACCGTTAATATCAGGGAGCAGATCAATGAGGCACTTGCGGCACCGATGCCGCAGAGAATGGATATTGTACCAAGCAGTAATTCCGGCGGGCATGGCACCTATGTGTGGTATTTGAAAAATAATTAGGAACCACTAATACCAGTTTCGTCTAGATAAACTAAATATTATATGCTAAATTATTAGGTAAGGAATTGGACCTATGTTACATGCTGGGATTAATAAGATGGAGATAAATTATGAATAATATTAGATATGTAGAGTTTGACGCTAGCCATTCGGGGGACTTTGTATTTGATATTCCGAAAGGGCATGATTGCTGGTTACTTGTATTAACACAGACACCGGCTATTTTCTATGTAGATAATGATTATGTAGAATACCCGCCTAATTGCGCAGTGTTATACAAGCCAAATCAGAAAATATATTACCAAGCTAGTTCGGATAAATTTATAAATGATTGGATAAGGTTTGACTCTGACGAAACTTATGTTACATCAACACCGATACCTTTTGGTGTCCCTTTTATTCTTCGGGATCCTTCATATTGCCATAAAATATATCAATTGCTGGTAAACGAACATATATTAGATAACGATTATAAAGATATTTCAATTGATAATTTATTAAGAATATTATTCAATAAATTATTGGAATCATATAATTACAAATATATAACTCCTTTTTACAAAGACCTTACAAATATAAAAATGGAAATATACCGTAATCCGGATAAAGAATGGACAATTGCAATGATGGCAGAT
The DNA here is from genome assembly GCA_015057615.1 of Lachnospiraceae bacterium. Classification (GTDB taxonomy): domain Bacteria; phylum Bacillota; class Clostridia; order Lachnospirales; family Lachnospiraceae; genus Mobilitalea. The sequence goes on from SVEA01000045.1 coordinate 1,447, forward strand.
AAATTAAATATTAGTGCGGGATACTTGGAAAAAATTTATAAAAACATCTTTGGTATTACTTGTATGGATGATGTTATAAAAAGCCGTATTAATCTGGCTAAGAAATATTTAATGTATCACCATTATACGATAATAGAGATTGCATCCCTTTGTGGATATCGAAATATTGAACACTTCTATCGTCAATTTAAGAAGATTACGGGGGTAACGCCGAATGCATTCCGAAAATCTTCTAGTCAGACAATGAAATGTAGTGAAAGATAAATTTATTTATGATTACATATTGATATCTATAAAAAAATCAAGTCATTGGACCATGGCTTGATTTTTTTATTGGTATTATTAATAGTGATGAAGATAAATCATCTTATGCTTAGTTTATATCATTGTTTTATACATATTATTCACTTAAAATGTATCATATATGGGGCCAATATAAATATGGGTATAATGTATTATATTGACACAAGTCTAATATTAAATATGCAATCGGTACTTAATATATATATACGCCAGGCTTGGCAATTATCAAATGATGAGAGGTGCAATATGAAGGAATTAAAGAGTAAGCAGGTGAAACTTCGTGATGATGATTTAAGAAGGCGAGAAATTTCTAACAGAGAGTATTTAATGAAATTGACCAGTGAAAATCTTCTGATTAATTTTAAGCTGGAAGCCGGAAGATATTCAGGAAGAGAACTTGGTAGTAATGCGCACAGAGGATGGGAATCTCCTGTATGTCAATTACGTGGACATTTTCTGGGTCATTGGCTGTCGGCCGCAGCCATCCATTATAATATGAGTGGTGACATGGAATTAAAGGCAAAAGCGGATGCCATTATCGATGAACTGGCAGAATGTCAAAAGGATAATGGTGGTCAATGGGCAGGCCCGATTCCTGAAAAATATCTTTACTGGATTGCAAATGGAAAGGAAGTTTGGGCTCCACAATATACACTCCATAAAGTATTCATGGGCTTGGTTGATATGTATCTATATGCTGAAAACCATAAGGCTTTAGAAATTGCAGATAAATTTGCCGATTGGTTTGTAGAGTGGAGTGGTAAATATAGCAGAGAAAAATTTGATGATATACTTGATGTAGAAACCGGTGGAATGCTTGAAGTATGGGCAGAGCTTCTTCATATTACTGGTAAAGATAAATATAAAATGTTGTTAGAACGCTATTACCGAGACAGATTATTTGGTCCACTGCTAGCAGGTAAGGATCCGCTGACTAATATGCATGCCAATACAACCATACCTGAAGTTCTTGGCTGTGCCAGATCCTATGAAGTAACCGGAGAAGAAAAATGGATGGAGATTGTAAAGGCATATTGGAATTGTGCTGTAACTGAGAGAGGGTGCTTAGCAACAGGTGGACAAACGTCAGGTGAGATCTGGATGCCTAAGATGAAGATGAAAGAAAGATTGGGCGACAAAAACCAAGAACATTGTACGGTATATAATATGATACGGTTGGCAGAATTTTTGTTCAGACATACAGAAGATCCCACTTATATGCAATATATCGAATACAACTTATATAATGGTATTATGGCGCAGGCGTATTATCAGGAGTATGCTTTAACCGGGAGTAAACATGTTAATCCCTCCACTGGATTGCTGACTTACTTTCTTCCAATGAAGGCTGGATTACATAAGGATTGGAGCGGTGAGACCGATAGCTTCTTTTGCTGTCACGGAACTATGGTACAAGCAAATGCTGCTCTAAACAGAGGGATATATTATAAAAATAAGGAAGAGATTTTTGTCTGTCAGTATTTTGATTCTGAGTTGCAAACAAAAATTGGAGAAGATGATATAACAATCATCCAGAAGCAAGATAAAATGAGTGGGAGCATGATGAATTCCTCCAATACTGCCGGCAGTCAAGAGGTGAACGAAGTTACACTACTGCATGAAAATATGCCAAAGTATAGGAAACATGATTTTGTTGTACGAACTTCTACTGTAAAAACTTTCACCATTCGCTATCGTATTCCTGAGTGGATTATGTCGGAGGCAATTATTTATGTAAACGGTTCGGTACATGGTAAAACATCAGACAGCAATAAATTTTATAAAATAAAACGAGAGTGGAAGGATGGAGATACAATTAGTATCATCCTACCTATTGGCATCCGCTTTATTCCACTTCCCGATGATGATGAAATAGGGGCTTTCCGCTTTGGTCCTGAAGTACTTGCAGGTATCTGTGATACGGAAAGATTACTTTACGTAGAAAACAAAGATATTGCTTCTGAAATTATGATGGAAAATGAACGGGAGTGGGGTAATTGGCGCTATTTCTTCAAGACAGTAAATCAAAATCCGGTAATTCAATTAAGAAGAATAAGGGACATCGGATATGAACCATATCAGATTTATTTTAAGGTCAAGTATAAATGATGCACAAAGTCTATATTCGGAAGATAATACATAGCAATGGAGGTATTTATGCTAATTGTTGATAAGAGGCCTGGCAATAGAATTATAGGAGTGAAGCGTACTCAAGGGGCACTGATTTTGTCCACAAACAATGGAAAAATTAAATTGGAACCAAAATCCTCAGAAATTATTCGTGTGGTCTATACACTTAAGGATACCTTTTCTGTCCAAGAAAAGCCCGGAATCATATGTAAAGCTGTTTATGATGAATGGAATTATAATGAAGGGGAAAATGAGATTGCCCTAACTACAAGAAGGATTACGCTTCGAATTAATAAAGAAACAGCGTCAATACAGTACTATGATAATAAAGGGAAACTGCTGTTGAAAGAAAGAGATTATGAAAGTAAAAATTTAGAGGAGTTCTCTGCATATAAAACTGTAATTGATGAAGATACGAGGGTTGAAAAAGTTGTTACTCCTGATGGTGCTAAGGAAGTTGTAAAAGATGCGAACAAGGTTTTTGATCAGAAACTTTATAGAACCAGACTATATTTAGAGTGGCAGGAGCAAGAATCATTATACGGACTTGGACAAAATGAAGAGGGATATTTAGATTTAAGAGGAACAACAGTATTCCTACATCAAGCGAATAAAAAAATTGCAATTCCCTGTCTAGTATCTAGTCTGGGATATGGTATTTTGGTAGATACCTATAGTCCGATGATTTTTAATGATACTAATTTTGGCTCCTATCTATATACAGAGGCTGATTATGAGATGGATTTTTACTTTATATATGGTAATGACATGGATGGGGTTATTCGTGGGTATCGTTATCTGACAGGAAAAGCAACCATGCTGCCTAAATGGACATTTGGCTTTATACAATCACAAGAACGATATGAAACAGCGCAAGAATTAATTGATGTAGTAAAAGAGTATAGAAAAAGGAATATTGGTTTGGATTGTATTGTTCTGGACTGGTGTTCATGGCAAGGAAATCTATGGGGGCAGAAGACATTTGATCCTGAGCGTTTTGCAGATCCCTCTGCCATGATGGATGAACTACATGATAATCATGTAAGCTTGATGGTATCTATTTGGCCTAATATGAGTAAGGAGTGCGATAATTTTAAAGAATTCAAGGATAAGGATTTATTTCTACAAGCTAGTAGTGTCTATAATCCTTATATAGAGGAAGGAAGAAAACTTTACTGGAAGCAGGCAAATGAGGGACTATTTTGCCATGGTATCGATGCATGGTGGTGTGATTCTAGTGAACCCTTTACACCTGAGTGGAATCATACCTGGCAACCTGAACCAAGTACTATGTATCATGAATATTATAATACAAGCAGTCAGCATATTCCTGCACAGCTAACAAATACTTATAGTTTATATCATGCAAGAACAATGTATGAAGGGCAACGTGATACAACAAATGAGAAAAGGGTTGTTAATCTTACCCGTAGCTGTTACACCGGTCAGCAAAGATACGGAGCCATTCTATGGTCCGGTGATATATCTGCAAATTGGATCACTCTGAAAAGACAAATTACAGCTGGCCTTAATTTTTGTGCCAGTGGTATTCCGTATTGGACATTAGATATTGGTGCTTTCTTTATTAGGAAGGGTGTTCAATGGTATTGGGATGGGGATTATGAGAAAGGTTACGATGATTTTGGATATGTAGAACTATTTACAAGATGGTTTCAATATGGATGCTTTTTACCGATATTCAGGAGCCATGGTACAGACTTTAGAAGAGAATTGTGGCATTTTGGAGAAAAGGGAGATGTCTTTTATGATACAATAATTAAATTTAATCAATTAAGATACCGGCTTATGCCTTATATTTATTCAATGGCAGGTAAGGTATGGAAGGATGATTATACCTTGATTAGAATGCTGGCCTTTGATTATCCTGAGGATGCAATAGCAAGAGGTATCGATGATCAGTATATGTTCGGTGAAAGTCTAATGGTTTGTCCGGTGGTTGAACCAATGTATTATGATAAGAATGGGGTGCCAATCGAGGGTTCTTCAAAAACCAGAGAAGTATACCTTCCGAAAGGATGCTGGTATGATTTTTGGACAAATAAGTATTACGAAGGGGGACAAACCATAACAGCAGATGCACCGATTGATATCATACCATTATTCGTAAAAGCAGGTAGCATCCTTCCGATGGCTCAGTTTATGCAATATGTAGATGAGATACCAAACGCACCGATCGAGCTGTATGTTTATACGGGTAAGGATACTGAATTTGAATTGTATGAGGATGAAGGCAACAGTTATCGATATGAAGAAGGTGAATATGCCATAACAAAATTGGTATGGGATGATAAAAATCAAGAACTAGTTATTGGTGAACCAATCGGATACTATAAGGGGATGACAGGCAACAGAGAATTTAAGGCAGAAGTAATTGATAATGTTTAGGTGTTAAATAAAAGGAATCTTTCGCTTTTATTCTTTTAATGAACCTTATCTACAATGCATAAGTATCTTATCTTAATTATCACGAATTTAAGTTGATATAATTTTGATATTTAGATATAATTAACATAAAAACGTTTTACCTGAATGTCCTATGAAAGGATTTGATGAATTGGTTACATTAAAAGAAATTGCTAGGATGTGTGATGTTTCAATAACTACCGTATCTAATGTGTTAAACGGCAAGCCAAAAGTTAGTGAAGAAACTAGGCAAAGGGTACTTGAGGTGGTGAAACAAACTGGATATCAGCCAAATTATTTTGCCCAAGGAATGCGAAAACAGAAGACTAGAATTATTGGTATTATTGTAGAAGATTTGGATTTGTTTAGTACGCCACCTATAGTAGAGGCTATCATGGCATACTGTGATGATAATAATTATCGGACTTTACTTATAAATTTAAGACTCTATGACAAATGGCAAGACACGTGGTATTCTGATGAAAAAAAAATACAATCAGTACTTCAGCCAACGATTCGTGAATTGTTATCAATTAAAGTGGACGGAATTATGTATGTGGCCGGACATTGCCGGGACATCAACTATTTTATGGATGATTTTAAAATTCCTGCTATTATAGTATATGCTTTATCGGCATCATCCAGATTTCCCTCTGTTGTATTTGATGACGAAAAGGGTGGTTATGATATAACTAAATATTTAATTTCAAAGGGGCATCGTAAAATAGGTGTGATTGCAGGAAGTGCTAATAATCTTCATACGCAAAAGCGAAGTTTGGGATATCAAAAGGCCTTGTTCGAGGAGCAGATTTTATTTAATCCGGACTGGATTAAGCATGGAGACTGGGAAAGGATGTCTGGATATATACAAGCTGAAAAGATAGTAAAAGAAGGCGTTACAGCGATTTTTTGTATGAATGATTTGATGGCAGCCGGTGCATATGATTATCTTTATGAGAATAATATAACCGTGGGACAGGACATTTCTATCGTTGGATATGATAATAATGAGATTTCTGAATACCTAAGACCCGCGCTTACGACTATTGATATTCCATTGAAAAAAATCGGTAAGACCGCAGCAGAGTATTTTGTAAAATTGCTTGAAGATGAGTTAGACAGTAATGAAAACCAAGAGATAATAAAATTACAATGTAATATGGTTATAAGAGAATCTGTAAGAAGTATTTGATTCGTTACTACATTATGAAAATGTAAGAAGGGGCGCTAAAGGTTGAAAGAATTTCATTCGTTCAACCGGAGATTTGTGCTACACACAAAGTCGCCAGCTTTGAAAGGAGCATGGTTATAAAGATGAAAAAACAAGGATTTAATCCATATCTTCCATCATGGGAATATATTCCGGATGGTGAACCTTATGTTTTTAATGATAGAGTCTATGTTTATGGCTCTCATGACCGTTTCAACGGGTATGCTTACTGTTTAAATGATTATGTTTGTTGGTCTGCACCGGTGGATGATCTAGCTGACTGGCGTTATGAAGGAGTTATTTTAAAAGCGACTGATGTAGAGGATAATGAAGACCGTGATAGCTGTCTTTATGCTCCTGATGTAGCGGTCGGATCCGACGGAAGATATTATCTATATTATGTAGACAGTAAGCGTTCTATAGTATCTGTTGCTGTCTGCGATACACCGGCAGGCAAATACGAGTTTTATGGTTATGTACAATATCCGGACGGAGTAAGATTAGGTGAGAGAGAGGGAGATGAACCACAATTCGATCCTGCGGTATTGGTAGAGGAAGATAAGGTGTATCTTTACACCGGCTTTTGCGCGGTCGGTGATAAATCCAGAAGTGGAGCGATGGCAACGGTTCTTAGTACCGACATGTTAACCATCATTGAGGATCCTGTTATTGTAGCTCCTAGTGAACCTTATAGTAAGGGAAGCGGTTTTGAAGGACATGAATTTTTTGAGGCTCCTTCCATTAGAAAACGGGGTAACACTTATTATTTTATTTACTCCTCGATCCTTATGCATGAGCTATGCTATGCTACCAGTAAGCATCCTACCTTTGGATTTAAGTATCGTGGAACGATAGTAAGTAATTGCGATATGGGTATGAGCACCTATAAATCCGCAGATAAACCTATGGCTTACGGAGGAAATAACCATGGTAGTATGGTTGAGATAAACGGAAAATGGTACATTTTCTATCATAGGCACACCAATGGAACCAATTTTAGTAGACAGGGTTGCTTAGAAGAAATTTCATTTTTGGAAGATGGATCAATTCCTCAAGTAGAAATGACGTCATGTGGTCCTAATGGTGGTCCTTTAAAGGGATTGGGTGAGTACCATGCTTACATAGCTTGTAATCTCTTCTGCGACGAGGAATCCATTTATACAGATTTTACAGGGTCATGGATGGATAATCAATTTCCGAAGATTACACAGGATGGAAAAGATGGCGATGAGGAGATTGGTTATATTGCAAATATGAAAGCATCTGCTACAGCCGGTTTTAAATATTTTGATTGTAAAGGAATTGAGAGAGTAAAAATAAAAGTACGCGGCTATTGTAAAGGTGATTTTGAAATAAAGACTTCTTGGAATGGCCCTGCTCTTGGTAAGATACCGGTTGCGTTCTCCAATGTGTGGAAAGAATATTCTGCTAATATAGCAATCCCGGACGGAGTACATGCACTGTATATTACCTATACCGGAGAAGGAAGTGCAAGCCTTGCTTCCTTTACTTTGGAATAACATTCAAACAGGAGGTATAATTTGGATAAGTGGAAGTATATGGATAGTTTTTTGAATGGTCTTACTAAAACGGGTCCTGCCGGCTGTGGTTGTGCTGTTGCACAAGATGGAGATATCCTGTTTGAAAATTATTATGGCTTTGCAGATATAGAAAACCAAAAACCAATTACAGAAAGCTCTGTCTATAGACAGTTTTCTACTACAAAGCTTGTGGTCGTGACGGCAGCAATGATTCTCTTTGAAAGAGGGGGCTTCCTCTTAAATGATCCAATTTCGGAGTATTTCCCTGAATGGAGTGATACCCAAGTTGCTGAAAGGCTTGAGGATGGTACTTATAATATAAGACCAGCCAAAAGGCCCATACAAGTAAAAGATTGCTTTTCTATGGCAATGGGAATTGGGTACGGTGGAGATGACTATACTCACAAAATGATGGATAAGGTTCGAAATGAATTGAAAGCAGAGGTTGGAGATTATACCCTTAGGCAAGATATCTATGCTATGTCGAAGGTTCCTATCAGGTTTGATCCTGGTACTCACTGGCTTTATGGTTTCGGTCATGAATTGGTTGCCGGATTAATTGAAGTGGTATCAGGAAAAACAATTAGCGAGTTTCTAAAAGAGGAACTGTTTGAACCGCTGGGGATGAAGAGTACAGGATACCGATATTTTGGTGATATGAGGGAGCAGATGGTAACCTTGTATCGAATAAATGAAGACGGAATTCGGGTACCTATCAAAGGCATGTTTGATGAAAGAATGGAACCTGAAGCTAAATATGAAGCCGGTGGAGCTGGTTTGTTTTCCAGTGTACGAGATTATCTTGCGTTTTCTCAGATGTTAGCTTGTGGGGGTAGCTATAAGAGAAATAAAATTATAGGGAAAAAGACAATTGATTTAATGCGTACAAATCAGTTAAATGAGCAACAACTGAAAGAGTTTAGAAACTCCTATCTTGATGGATACGGATATGGTCTTGGTGTAAGAACTATGATGGATCTATCCCAAGGAAGCAATACTTCGATTGGAGAATTTGGATGGACTGGCATGATGGGCACTTATGTAGCAATCGATCCAAGTGAAAGGGTTTCGGTTGTATATATGCATAATCTACAGCCTAATATGGAAGAGTATATACACCATCGTATTCGCAACATTGCATTTGGAGCCATTGAATAAGATTTGAGTGTCAAAAGCCTTCTTAACAAATCATCTTCATCAATTTGCACAAACCAAGGTAAAACTTAAGTAATAGGAAACAAAATTTTAATACGCAACTGTTTGAAGTCGTTGGTACTTAGAACACGTATTTTGTGTTCTTATGTACCACTACGTACTTCAATCCAAGTATTGCGCTTTTTGCAATGCTTTGCGGGACTGTGTGTTGCGAATGAAATTTGTTTCATATTACTACTTGTTAATATATAAATTGTTCAAATTGACGAAGTCGATTTTATAGATCGGCTTTTGACACTCAAATCAATAACAAAAACAAATAAATATATTGTATAATATAAACCCGGTAGAAATAATGATTATCTACCGGGTTCTTTTAGCCAATATGATGTATATGTGAGTACATCAAAAATCTACTCAATTTTAAGTACAACCACGGATTTTGGCGGAATACAAGCATATATTTGATTGTTTTCAAATTTTAGATTGTTATAAGCCATTTCAGTAATTGCTACAGGATTTTCAAAGGTATTTCTAGCGTTCATTTCATTTGATGTCAATATAGTGCCTGATATTTTGCTTTTACTTGCTCCGATGAGTTCGCAATCTATTTTAACCTCATTTACAGGATCCAAGTTACAAATGGATATATGAATTTTACCTTCTGAATCCATAGAGGATGAAGCACTAAGCTGATTGATTTTTTCTTCGCCATAGGAGTAATATGTTTTCTCTAGATTCATTTCAAGCAATTGGGCGTTTTGGTGTACAGAAAACATTTTAAATACATAGTAGGTTGGTGTTAATATCATTTTAGGCCCATCTGTTAAAATTACAGATTGTAATACATTAATCAGCTGTGCTATATTGGCCATCTGAATACGGTCACAATGATTATTAAAAAGATTAAGATTGATACCTGCTACTAGTGCATCACGTAGGGTATTCTGTTGGTATAGGAAGCTTGGATTTGTACCTGGTTCCACCTGATACCAGGCACCCCATTCATCCACTATGAGCCCTACACGCTTATTTTCATCATATCTGTCCATTATTTGAGCATGTTTTTCAATTAGCTCTTCCATGTATAATGTCATTTTTAATATGCTAAACCATTCTTTTTCGTCAAAATCAACCGCAGAACCCTTAGGAAGGCTCCAGTCCAATGGCATGGTATAATAATGAAGGCTTAAGCCGTCCATATATTTCCCGGCATTTTTCATAAGTACTTCCGTCCATTGATAATCATCTGCGTTTGCCCCGCAAGCTATTTTATATAGTTTGTTTTCACCATAATCTCTAAGATAGGTAGCATATCTACGATATTCATCAGCATAGTATTCTGGGCGCATTTGCCCACCGCACCCCCAGTTTTCATTACCGACTGCAAAATGTTTTAATTTCCAAGGTTGCTCTCTACCATTTTCCTTTCTTAGATCTGTCATTGGAGATTCTCCGTCAGAAGTTATATATTCAACCCATTGCTGCATTTCCCTCACTGTGCCACTACCAAGGTTGCCACTAATATAAGGTTCGGCACCTATAAGTTCACAGAATTCCATAAATTCATGGGTACCGAAATGATTATTTTCAGTAACGCCACCCCAGTGTGTATTGATCATTGCCGGACGCTTGTCATATGGCCCAATACCATCCATCCAATGATAATTGTCTGCAAAGCAACCACCAGGCCATCTGAGAACAGGTATCTTCATTTCTCTTAAAGCATCAATTACGTCTTTTCGCATTCCATTAATATTAGGAATTGGCGAATCTTTACCAACCCATATTCCTTCGTAGATACATCGCCCTAAATGTTCTGCAAAATGTCCATAAATATTTTTATTAATTATGCTCTTTCTAATCTCTGAATTTACTTTCATTTTTACCATGGTAGGATCCTTTCTTTCGTCATGCGTATGATAATTAATTGCAATAGATTTTCTGTAGATTGAAAATAATATTAGAAAAAACGATTAACAACTAAATAATAAAGCATATTAATACAATAGTCAATGCTGAAATTCGAAAAGCGTTGAACAATTTATACAAATAATCGGCATATAATTATGTTATTACATACCATACTATACATGGGGTAAAACGTTGTACAGAAGAAAAAGGAAATACCTTACAATACAAAAGATGGAGGTAAGAAGGTTTTAAAATTTTAAAAGCTATCAATTTTAAAATCTCTATTTTGTTGTAAAGATATCCATTTTACATCTCGTGAAAGATAAGTTATTGTAGAAAATTATATGGAAAAACAATATAAATTCTATATTTGTCTAAAACGGAAAAACGTTCGACATATATAATATAATACAACAAAAAATATTATAATTTAAAATAATTGAACGTTTTGTACAAAAGCTATTGACATTTCAATGCATTTTGGCATATAATTATGTTTGCAAGGTAAAACGATTAACATAAAAAAGAGTAATAATTAGGGAGGCAATATTTTATGAATGGTTTTAGTAATAGGAAAAAGAGGAGGGGATATAGAGAATTCTTATATATCGTGCCTTTTTTGATTTTAGTATTAGTATTTTCATATTACCCTCTATATGGGTGGATATATTCCTTTTTTGATTATCAACCACCGTTACCGTTTTCTTGGGACTCTTTTGTAGGATTGAAATGGTTTAAGATGCTATTTAAAAGTAAATCCTATGTTAAACAAACGTTAGAAGTGCTTCGAAACACCTTTGCTATGAGTGGTATTGCACTGGCATTTTCTTGGCTTCCAATGTTTTTTGCTATCTTTCTTAATGAAATCAAAAATTTAAGATTTCGTAAGTTCGTTCAAACAGTAACTACTTTGCCAAACTTTATTAGCTGGATCTTAGTTTATTCAGTGGCATTTCTGCTTATGAGCAACAATGGTATGTTTAACTCTGTAGCAATGAATCTTGGAATTATAGAAAGGCCTATAGATTTTTTGAAATCAAATGAGCACATATGGTTTAAGATGTGGCTATGGCTTACTTGGAAGAATCTTGGATGGGCTGCCATAATGTACATTGCAGCTATAGCAAGCATTGATGGAGAATTATTTGAAGCTGCTAGAGTTGACGGAGCAAACCGATTAAAAATAATACGTCATATTACAATACCTAGCTTATTGCCTACATTTTTTGTACTTCTGCTACTAAACATTTCAAATTTCCTGAATAATGGCATGGAACAGTATTTTGTCTTCCAGAACTCATGGAATAGAGAGCATATACAGGTTTTGGATTTGTATGTATACAATTTATCTACCAGTAAACCACCTGTGTATTCGGTATCAACAGCACTTAGCATGTTAAAGAGTATTGTAAGCTTAGTTCTACTATTTGGTGCAAACACCTTCTCTAAGATAGTGCGTAAGCAAAGTATAATATAAGGAGTTAGAGTGAAACTTGGTAATGCGCAAAAGGCAGCCAGAAATGAGGTTAATTATGAAAAGGAAGGATAGTATTAAAAAAGCGTACAAAGTAAAAAATCATTCTTTAAGTGATCGATTATTAGATATAGTAAATTATACAGTATTTTCACTATTTGCTTTTGTATGTGTGTATCCGTTTTATTATATTTTTATAAATACAATCAGTAACAATAAAATAAGTGAAAGCGGTGGAGTCGTTTGGTTTCCTAAGGGAATACATCTGCAAAACTATATTGATGCATTTAAAATACCTGGGCTAGGGCAGGCTGCATTTATCTCAATATCCAGAACGATTATCGGAACAGCCTTAACTCTAATTATAGCTGCATTTCTTGGATATATGTTTACCAGAGAAACTATGTTTAAACGTAGATTTTGGTATCGCTTTGTTGTTGTAACAATGTATTTTAACGCAGGTATTATTCCTTGGTATCTTACAATGATGAACCTTGGACTTACGAATAACTTTCTTGGATATATTCTGCCTACGTTGGTATCACCTTTTTATATTATTCTAACAAAGACCTATATTGAATCGACACCAAAAGAGATACAGGAAGCTGCAGAATGTGACGGAGCCGGTATTTTGACAGTGTTTTATAAAATTATGCTGCCCATATGCAAACCTATTTTAGCAACGATCGCAATCTTTTCTGCGGTGGGACATTGGAATTCATTTCAAGACACGTTGCTTCTGATGACACAAGAAAAGTATTATACTTTGCAATTTGTACTATATAGATATTTACAGTCATCACAATCACTGTCTGCGATAATTAATGCAACAGCAGGTAGTGCTGAAGCAATGCTGGCCAACGCTCAGACACAAACATCAATCAGGATGACGGTTACAATTATCGTAGCACTTCCTATCATGATGATCTATCCGTTTTTTCAGAGATTCTTTGTTAAAGGAATTATGATTGGAGCGGTTAAAGGGTAATAGTTTAAAAGCTTTATACATATCGGAATGATATCCTTTTTAAAGGAGTCAGAATATATAAAATTATAGTTTAAAAGAGGAGGACAATTATGGGATTTAAAAAGCAACTTAGTTTTACAATTGTTGTTATGCTAGTTTTGGCAATGTTTGCTACCGGTTGTACCAAAAAGGCTGGCAATAATGCAAATGACGTTTCAAGCAACAAAACTGACAGCAAAGTTGAAGGCAACAATGGCAGTTCAAGCAATGATGACACGGCAACACCATCCGAACTGGAACCAATGGTGCTTGAAGTTTACTCACAACCAGCTAACTTCCAAGGAGAACAACCAGGTTGGACAGCAAAGATATTAAAGGAAAAGTTTAATGTGACGCTTAATATCATAGCTCCACAGGTAGCAGGCGGCGATATCTTTGCTGCCCGTTCTGCATCCGGTTTCTTAGGAGACATTGTTGTACTTGACAACGCTGACATTCAGGCCAGTGTTAAATCAGGACTAATTTATGACATTACGGAAGAAATGAAGCAATTGACATCTTTTAAAGATTATAAGACGCAGCTTGACTTATATAATTCTTCCTTAGACGGTGTTGAGGAAGGTGCCTATTATGCATGGCCTACAGAGATGACAAACACAAGTCCTACTACCTTTACACCTACCATTCCCGGTGTAGCACCAACCCTTCCGTGGGATTATTATGCTGAAGTAGGTTCACCTGAAATGAATAACCTCTCAGATTTGGTTAAGACTCTTCGTGCGATGCAAGATCTGCACCCAACAAATGCAAACGGTGACTCAAGTTATGGAATTACTTTGTGGCCTGATTGGGACGGGACATCAATTGAGAATGTTAATCAGCTTACAAAGTGGTATGGTCAAGAGGTTAATGGCTCTATTCTGTTAGATGTATCTGGAAAAATGGTTCCGTTAACTGATGATAACGGAGCATATCATAAAATACTTCAATTCTATTTTGAAGCGAATCAGGCCGGAGTTGTAGATCCTGATTCCGGAACACAGAACTGGGATTCAGTTAACAATAAATTCAATTCCAAACGTGCTTTCTTAATTTGGAATGACTGGCAGCAAGGTTTCTGGAATACAACAGAGCGTGGTAACGGCCGCGAGAATTATATTATGGCTCCCATGAATGATATGAATATTTATCAGCCTTCAGATTCTTTCTTTGGCAGTGGTAGAGCATTTGCTATCGGCACGGATGATCCAGCAAAGAAGGAACGAGCTATGATGGTATTTGATTGGATGTCCAGCCCGGAAGGTTTGGAATGTATCCATGGTGGTATTAAAGGCTTCTCCTATGAGGATGCACCAGATGGTAATGGATATGTTCGTACTCCGGAAGGCGAATATGCTCTGATGGACAATTCTCCTGTTCCAGAAGAGTTCGGTGGGGGCCTATACGCAGATGGAATGCTTCAAATTAACCAATGGATGGTAGCGGGTATTGCTACAAATCCGAAGAATAATACCACTTATGGAACGACCTATTGGCCTGCTGAAGTTGAGAAAGCAAAGACAAAGACAACGAATGAATGGGCGGAACGATTTGATGCAGAGAACCCTGTTGATTATCTGCTAAAGAATAATAAAATGACCGTAGTACCATTTGTTAATGTAAATCTTAAACCAGACCCTACAGATATCGCATTGATCAGAAGTAACTGTGGTCAATTGGTAAAAGATGCATCTTGGAAGATGATTTTTGCTAATGATCAAGCTGAATTTGATTCTATTTGGAATAATCTTAAGGAAGAACTGGATGGTTTTGATTGGTCCACTTTAGTAGAATTTGATACGGATAAATACCAGGTACTTGTGGATGAAAGAGCAAAAGCGTTGGCTTCTAATTAATTATTAGGGTGGTATATTTGTTACCTTATGGACGGAAGGGGTGCTGCATGCAGCACCCCTTTTTATAACTCAAACAACGCAGTTAAAAACATAGTCATTGCTTGATGAAATCTGCCTTCGATGAACTTATTTACCATGGATATTATACTACCTGCTGATTTTATCAAGCAATTAGCACCCTAATTAACTGCGAAGTTTGAGTTTATAACTTATAGAATAGGAGATATTTATGAAGGATTCGATTGATTGCCTACCTAACGGCAAAAAATTTATAAGTTGGGAAGCCATCCAAAACTATGATCAAGAGATACATGTTTCTGTTAATCATCCAAACGCCTCTGATGATAATGACGGTAGTGCGGATCGTCCTTTTTTATCAATTAATGCAGCTGCTGCAATTGCTGTCCCGGGGACCCGCATATTAATCCATGGTGGTGAATATAGAGAATGCGTTCGGCCTGCACGGGGTGGTGAGGGACCGGATAAAATGATATGCTATGAGGCATTTGGCGATGGAGAAGTTGTGATTAAAGCCTCTGAAATTGTAGAACGGTTTGAAAAGAGTACAGGTTGGAGAAAGAGTCGTAGTTTTAATAAAATTGAAAATGAAAATTCAGTACAAATATGGCAAATTAAATTAGATCCGGATACTTTTCGGGGATATAATCCGTTTTGCGCTGTGAATATCTTACATGATAGATTATTTATTGAGTATGAGAAGACAGATATGACGACATACCTTAATCGGCGAGGAATGGTTTTTTGTGATGGGAAACCTCTTTATCAGGTGGCATTATATAATCAGCTTTCCGAGCGGGAAGGCTCCTTCTGGGTGGAAGCAAATGGTCAAACAATTCATTTCCGTTTAGAGGGTGATGCGGACCCTTCCGAGCATATGATAGAAATTACCTGTCGTGAACAATGCTTTGCACCTGAGGTGCCGTTCTTATCCTATATTAAAGTAAAAGGACTAACCTGTGCACATGCGGCAACCGGAGCACCTGTTCCACAACGGGGATCGATCTCTTGCTATAGAGGTCATCATTGGATAATAGAGGATAGTGTGATTGACTGGTCGAATGCAGTCGGTATTGATATTGGGAATGAATGTTGGCATCATGAAATTATAAAGGGCCAACAAATTGGATATAGCATTATACGAAGATGTAAGATTTATGATGCCGGAGTGTGCGGTATCGCAGGGCTTTTTGCAACACATTTTTTGATTGAGGATAATCTTATCCAGGGAACCGGGTGGCAAAAAATGGAGCTCTCTTGGGAGGCCGGTGCTATCAAAGCACATAATAGTATAGATAGCATGATTCGCAGAAACATTTTTACTAAGACCATACGAGCGGATCATCTATGGTTGGACTGCGGTAATGAAAACAACAGAATCACTCAGAATTTATTTTTGGATGGAATAGAGCAGAGGGAAGCCATTTTTATAGAGTGTACCAGAGATGATGTTAATATGATAGATAATAATATTTTTTGGAACGTAGAAGGGCGATTTGATCCGGATAAAATGCCAAAAGAGAAGGGCTCTTCAGGATGGTACAAGATGGTTGAGGACAATGTGGTCAATGGATATGCAATCTATGGAGAAGGTACGGATTATCTTTATATTGCCAATAATTTGATCGGTAAATGTAGAGGGGCTGGATATTTTGCTAAACCTGTTTCGTTCCGTATGTCAGGAATGGAGAGAGGCGGTACCTCAAGAAATGCTCGTTTGTTTAATAATATATTTTATAAATGTCAGGAAGCTGCCATTACAATGCCTACGGAGAAAAATGAAGCAGAGGGTAATTTGTATGTAAAACAGACAGGCGGTTATTTAAGAGTTATGTATCCTGCACCAGAAGTATGTCTTGACTTACCTACATGGAAAAAGTTCTATGGATTTGATACGGCCGGTCAGGAGGCCTGGTTTGAGATTGACGTCGATACAGAGAACTATACATTACAGTTTAAACCGGCAAAGGATGCTCCTATATTCTTTGGAAATCAATCAAAAAAACGTAATATTGTATATGATCCTTCTAAGGTACAGGAAGTTCGTAGTGATAGTTTGGCTTCCTCTGATTTTTATGGTGATAGTGTTAATACAAAAAAGCGTGTTCCGGGACCTTTTATAGAGTTGAAACCAGATAAGATATATAATATTGACCCAAGAAAGCTGAAATAATTTACAGGAGTGAAACTATGTATAATATAAAGAATTACCTGACTCCAATATGGGAGGCAATGGCATTGAAGTAAAGGTTGAAAGGAGCATGGTTATAAATAGGAAGAAATGCCAGGAGCACATGAGTGGAAGATATGGGATGCTGCTGTTAATAAATTTATTATGTGGGAGAGGTTAATTTAAACAAGCCAATGTTATAAAGAACTTAAAAAGAGAGGAAGATATAATTAATGAAAGCGAAGTTAATAATCAATAAGGATTTTACAGTTGGAAAAATTGATAACAGGATTTATGGATCCTTTATCGAACATCTTGGAAGAGCAATATATAACGGTATTTATGAGCCTGCTCATCCAACAGCAGATGATATGGGGTTTAGAGAAGATGTTTTAGAAATGGTAAAACAATTAAATGTACCAATTGTACGTTATCCCGGAGGAAATTTTGTTTCAGGTTATAATTGGGAAGATGGGGTTGGTCCCAAAGAGAAACGCCCTAGACGTGCAGAATTAGCATGGCATGTTATTGAGACGAATGAAGTGGGTATTGATGAATTCCAAGAATGGGCAAAACGTGCTAATACAGAAGTAATGCAGGCAGTGAATCTGGGAACAAGAGGTCCCGAGGAAGCCCGTAATCTTCTAGAGTATTGTAATTTCCCAAAAGGAACCTATTACAGTGATCTACGTCGTTCCCATGGATTTGAAGAACCGTTTGATATAAAGGTATGGTGTCTTGGAAATGAAATGGATGGATCATGGCAGATTGGAGCAAAGACTGCTGAGGAATATGGTAGACTTGCATGTGAAACTGCAAAAATTATGAAAGAGTTAGATCCAAGTATTGAATTAGTTGCTTGTGGAAGTTCCAGCCTTTTTATGCCTACCTTCGGTAAATGGGAAGCTACAGTATTAGAGTATACTTATGATTATGTTGATTATATATCACTTCATAATTATTATGGAAATCCTGAGAATGATACAAAAACCTATCTTGCTTCTTCGGTTGATATGGATAATTTTATAAAATCAGTAATTGTTATCTGTGATTATGTAAAAGCGGTTAAACATTCTGATAAGACAATCAATTTATCATTTGACGAGTGGAATATTTGGTTTCATAGTAATGAAGCAGATAGGAGACTGGAACGTTGGCAAACTGCACCACATCAATTAGAAGATGTGTATAATTTTGAAGATGCATTAGTTGTTGGTTGTCTTCTCATTACGCTATTAAAAAACTGTGATCGTGTAAAAATGGCTTGCCTCGCACAACTTGTCAACGTTATAGCACCTATAATGACAGAAAATGGTGGAAATGTATGGGCGCAGACTATTTTTTATCCTTTTATGCATGCTTCAAATTATGGTAGGGGAGTGGCATTTATTCCTGTTGTATTTAGTGAAAAATATGATACAAAGCGTCTGAAAGATGTACCATATATAGAAACAATTGCAGTAATGAATGAGGAGAAAAAAGAATTAACAGTATTTGCTGTAAATCGTTCATTGGAAGAAAATATTGATTTTGAAATTGATTTACGTGATTTTAATAAAGTTGAACTTATAGAACATATTGTTCTTGAAAATGACGATATGAAGGCAACCAATACGGTAGATAATCCTAATAATGTAGTACCGCATAATAAGGGGATAACAAAGATAAATTCTGCTTCTGCTGTAGCAACATTAAACAAACATTCTTGGAATGTAATTCGCTTTCAAATTTAATGAAAAGGCCACTTGATAGCGGAGATTTCTGGTAAAGCTGTTTTACCACCGCCTAGCTGGAATGTCTTACGCTATGGAGTGAAATAGAAATACCATATTAATCAGTATGGATAGGAGGGTATTATATATGAAAAAACAATTAGAATTATTTGGTACAGGAAAGCCTTTCCATAACTATGCAACCTATTCAGTGGGAACCGGTCGCATGGGTTTGGCGTTACAGCAGGAATATCAAGAGCATTTAAAGTATGTACAAGAAAAAATTAATTTTTCATATATCAGAGGACATGGGTTATTCTGTGACGATGTCGGTATATATCAAGAGGTTGAAAAGGATGGGGAATTAGTTACATTTTATAATTTCACTTATCTTGATCGTATTATTGACTATTATCTTGAAGTAAATATTCGTCCTTATTTGGAGCTTGGCTTTATGCCAAAGGCTTTAGCAAGCGGAGATCGAACAATATTTTATTGGAAGGGAAATGTCACGCCGCCATCGGATTATAATAAATGGTCAGAACTTATAAAGGCTACTTTAACTCATTTAAATGAACGGTATGGAAGAGAAGAGGTAATAACTTGGCCAATTGAGGTATGGAATGAGCCAAATATCGGCTTCTGGGCAGGTTCTATGGAAGAGTATTTTAAGCTATATGAGTGCTCTGCTCGTGCTATCAAAGAAGTAGATTCTGATTTTATCGTCGGTGGACCTGCAATTTGTGGCGTGGATACAGAGAACTGGTTACATTCGTTCTTTAAGTTTTGCCAGGATAATAGTGTGCCTATAGATATGGTTACAAGACATTGTTATATGGCAAAACAGCCACGAAAGGTAGGTCGCTATGTTTATCAAGAAATGGTTGATGCCACAGACATGATTGATGAATTAAAACTTACCAGAGATATCATGAATCAATATGATATCGTAAAAGATAAAGAGTTACATATTACGGAATTTAATAGTTCCTATGATCCAACAGCTCCTGTACATGATACATCATTTAATGCTGCATTTATAGCTAGGGTATTAAGTGAGGCAGGAGATTATGCAGAGAACTACTCCTATTGGACTTTTAGTGATGTGTTTGAAGAAAAAGGTATTCCTGCATCTGTATTTCATGGAGGTTTTGGTTTGGTTGCAAATCATTTAATAGCAAAACCGACATTCTATACATTTGAATTTTTTTCTAAGGCAGGGAAGGAGTTAATATATCGTGATGATAATATTATAGTTACGAAAGATGAAGACGGTAGATACTGCATTATTGGTTGGAGTTATCATGATCCTCGGGACGGAAAAACTCTTGATACCATTTCCTATGAGATAGCATTACCTACAGATATAGCACAGTATTGTTGTATAACAAAAGATGTAGGTGGTAAATATGGTAATGCAGCTCAGACATGGAGTAATCTTGGTAAGCCTCGTACATTAAATAAGGAACAGACGAAGATACTACAGGAGGCAGCAAATCCATTAAGATCAGATTATAAAATACTATCCAGGGACGGTAAGGTAACTCTCAATATCGATATCGAATGCAATCATCTTATTATGATGGAAATGCTTCCGGTAAATGATATAACAGATTCTTACTGGGAATTCAACAAAAAGGAGTTTTATGGATTAGAGTAGTTTTATATAATGATAAACAAGAAGATAGAAGATATGGTTAAAACAATTGCTCTCTATGATATTGATGCTAAACGATTAGAAGAGTCAGAAGTTATTGTCTATTGATGATATTATTAAAATGTGCGATGAGATGATTCTAACTCATGGAGAATATATGAAAGAATATGCTTGATATAAAATCAAGTTTTTACCACAGCAAGCATTATTATAAATATAGAAGACAGAGGGATGAATTAGGTGTTTCATCCCTTTGTTTATCGTATAGGAAATTACGTCCTATACGATAAACAACCTCAATGCGAACATAGTTCGCATTGGGATGACGCACTCGCGCGTAAGGTATTTATCTACCTGTGGCAGAACGTGCTCGGCGCGAGAGTTTGCCAAGGTAAACTCTTTGTTATTCTGAGTAATAACATTTACAATACATGCGATTGGTTAATACTAGTTATTTCAACAATGAGTGAAAGGAAGATATTAATGAGCAGGTTATGGTATAATAACCCGGCAGGTTGTTGGGAAGAGGCTTTGCCTATCGGCAATGGCCGTATGGGTGCTATGATATTTGGAACAGTAGAAACAGAGCATATTCAACTGAACGAGGATAGTGTGTGGTATGGTGGTTATATTGATCGTAATAATCCGGATGCATTAAAGAATCTGCCTAAAATTAGAGAATTGATTTTAAAAGGACAGATTCCTGAAGCAGAAGAGCTTATGATATATGCTTTATCGGGAATTCCTCAGAGTCAGAGACCGTATCAATCCCTTGGTGATTTGACCATAAGCTTCAAAGGCATGGAAGGCAATAAAACTGACTATGTACGAACATTATCTCTTGACGATTCGATTCATACCATGGAAGTTCAAGTAGGGGGAAATATTTATAAAAGAGAAACATTTCTATCTGCAAAAGATGATGTTATGGTAATGCGTATTACATCAAGTGATAATCAAAAGATTTCCTTCTCCGCTCTACTTACACGGGATCGGTTTTATGACAGTGTAAATAAAGTCACAGAAGATACCATTATGCTAGACGGTAATCTAGGTAAGAGAGGTTTTGATTTTGCCATGATGTTAAAGGCGGTAGCAGAGGGAGGGTCCTGTGAAATTATTGGGGAACATCTTATAGTTAACAATGCAGACGCTGTAACGTTGTTATTTACTGCAGGAACAACGTTTCGCTTTCAAGATCTTAGGCAGCAATTAAACATGATCTTAACCGAGTCGGTAAACAAAACCTATGAGGAACTGAAAAATCGCCATATAAAAGATTACAAAAGTTTATACAATAGAGTATCATTTGAATTAGATGGAACAGAACCTTATGAGAAGCTTACCACAGCGGAACGTATGGAAAAAGCTAAAAATGGTGAAGTAGATAAAGGTATGGCAAAATTGTATTTTGATTTTGGACGCTATCTTCTTATTTCATGTAGCAGAGAGGGAACTCTTCCAGCCAATTTACAAGGTATATGGAATAAAGACATGAGTCCGGCTTGGGATTCAAAATATACGATTAACATAAATACGCAGATGAATTATTGGCCGGCGGAAATATGTAATCTTTCTGAATGTCATAAACCTCTATTCGATTTAATTAAAAGAATGGTTCCAAATGGTCAAAAAACAGCAAAAACCATGTATAATTGCCGAGGTTTTGTAGCACATCATAATACTGATATGTGGGGAGATACAGCGGTTCAGGATCATTGGATTCCATCCTCTTACTGGGTGATGGGTGCGGCTTGGCTATGTACCCATCAATGGGATCATTATGAATATACGCAGGATAAAGAGTTTTTAAAAGAGGCGTTTCCAATTATGAGGGAGGCCGCCCTGTTTTTCCTTGATTTCTTAATTGAGGATAAAGGATATCTAAAGACATGCCCTTCCGTATCTCCGGAAAATACTTATATTCTTCCTAGTGGAGTACAGGGTGCAGTTACCATAGGGGCTACCATGGATAATCAGATACTTAGGGACTTGTTTAATCAATGTCTAGAGGCAGCCAAAATTTTAGGAGTCCAGGATGAGCTGAATATACATATCAAAGATGCATTAAAAAAACTTGTACCGACTCGTATTGGAGCACGAGGAAACATTATGGAGTGGGCTGAAGATTATGAGGAAATTGAACCAGGACATAGACATATATCTCACCTTTATGGTTTGCACCCATCATCTCAGATAACAATGGATGATACTCCAAAATTGGCAGAGGCGGCCAGACGAACTCTCGAGCAAAGACTAGCCCATGGCGGGGGTCATACCGGTTGGAGCCGTGCTTGGATTATTAACCTTTATGCGAAACTATGGGACGGTGAAGAAGCGTATAATAATCTAGAACAGTTAATCTCAAAATCTACACTACCGAATATGTTTGACAATCATCCTCCTTTCCAGATTGACGGTAACTTTGGTGGTACAGCTGCTATAGCTGAGATGTTGGTACAAAGTACAAATGAGAGAATTATTCTACTGCCTGCGCTGCCTAAAGCTTGGAATAATGGAAGTATTAGAGGCATATGTGTCCGTGGTGGTGCCGAGATATCTTTAGAATGGCAGGATTGTCAATTAATAAAATGTATAATAAATGCAAAGCATAAATTACAAACAGATATTGTATATAAGAAAAAAAGAATTAAGATTTCATTAGAGAAAGGCGAAGAAGCTGTATTTTCACTGTAGTATAGAAATATTTATTCTATATAAACAGATACTGAAAATAATAGTAATATTACCAACAGCGAGGATTGAAATAATGGTAGAAGAGGCAAAATAAAATAACGGATGTCATACCCTTTCCTTGATATTAAAGGAAGAACAACCGCATATGATTTAACAACACAAATTATATGGAGACTGGTATGGCAATCGGAAAAGCAGAGGATGCTTTAAATCTAGCTCTTGATGTATCAGAAACTACCAGAGAAAAATCCTTAGATCTTGGCGTGGGATATTCTCCGGCGACAAACACCTGGGAACTTATTGTAAAATACAGTGGAAGTCTCGATCGGATACGAGAGGAACTAAATATACCAATAGTTGAACTTCTTAACGAATATGCAATTGTTATCATACCGGAAAATTTGATCAATACTCTTGCAGAATTTGAAGAAATTGAATTTATTGAAAAACCCAGACAGATCTCTTTTGAAGTTAATCTTGGAAGATTAGTTTCCTGTATAAATCCGGTACAGACCGGAGTTTATAATTTGTTCGGAGAAGGAGTCTATGTCGGAATTATTGATTCGGGAATTGATTATTCCCACCCGGATTTTCGAAATGAGGACGGTACCACACGGATTGCCGCTTTATGGGATCAGACAATTGATGGAAATCCCCCGCAAGGATATGCCATCGGCACCCTTTATACCAGAGAGCAGATCAATGAGGCATTAGAGACACCGATGCCACAGAGATTGGATATTGTACCGAGCAGCGATTTAAGCGGGCATGGCACCCATGTTGCCGGGATTGCGGCCGGGAATGGAAGAGCAAGCGAAGGACGTTATCGGGGGGTGGCATCTCAGAGTGAGCTGGTTGTAGTGAAACTGGGCTCCTCCATAGGGGATTCCTTTCCTAGGACAACGCAGCTCATGCAGGGGATTGATTTTGCGATCCGCTATGCGCTGAACGCAGAAAAGCCAATCGCTATCAATATCAGCTTCGGTAATAATTATGGCTCACATACTGGTGTTTCCCTATTGGAAAGCTACATTAACAGTGCGGCAAATATATGGAAAAACAATATTATTATTGGTACCGGCAATGAGGGGGCAGCAGGAAACCATGCCCATGGTATATTGCGGATGGGAGAAACGTCCACCGTTGAATTTGCCGTAAGTGATTTTGAATTTTCATTGAATTTGCAGATATGGAAGAATTATTATGATTATTTTGATATTACGATCATTGCTCCGAACGGGGTGCGAGTCGGTCCGATACCAAGAATTCTCGGAACGCAGCGCTTTCGAATCGCGCAGACGGAAATTCTGATCTATTATGGTGATCCGACACCGTACAATCCGCAGCAGGAAATTTATATCGAGTTTATTCCGATACTCAATTATATCAATTCAGGAATCTGGCGCATTGAATTGGTACCTCGTAGAATAGTGGAGGGAAATTTTGATATGTGGCTGCCTGCGGGCGGAGCAAAAAGTCCGGAAACCAGATTTTTACTATCCTCGGAGTATATTACTCTTACTATTCCATCAACGGCTTACCGTGCGATATCCGTGGGAGCTTATGACGGCCATACCGATAGCTATGCACCGTTTTCCGGCCGTGGATTTACAAGGTCAAATGAAATAAAACCGGATCTCGTGGCACCAGGGGTAGATGTTATGTCATGCGCACCGGGGGGCGGTTATACCGTACGTTCGGGCACTTCCATGGCAACACCGTTTGTTACAGGATCCGTGGCACTTCTTATGGAGTGGGGAATTGTACGGAGAAATGATGCTTACCTATACGGTGAAAAGTTGAAGGCATACTTAATCGATGGAGCAAGACCTTTAAGGATAGAACCAGTATATCCGAATCGAACCTTAGGGTATGGTGCCCTGTGCTTAGAGAATAGCTTTCGGAATATTATATGATTAGAGAGACAAAAGCCGATTTATAAACTTGATTTCCTCAATTTGCATAATGTATGTGTTGACAAGTAATAGGAAACAAATTCCATTCGCAACACGCAGTTCCGCAAAGCATTGCACAAAACGTAATCCTTGGGTTGAAGTACGTAATGGTATCTAAGATCATAAAACACATGATCTAAGTACCGACGAATTCAAACAGTTGCGCAGTAAAATATTGTTTCCTATTCCTTGAGTTTTACCTTGATTTGTGCAAATTGATTAAGACGATTTGTTAAAGAAGGCTTTTGTCGGGCTAATCATAAATCAAATAAGCCTACAGGGTGGGCAGGCAGGTCGATTGGAAAGCTGGGAGAAGCAGCTATAAAGTTAGAATTTAGGTTGCTTGCCCCTGCTTTCCTTTTCTGTATTTTGCAGGTGTTTTTTGGTACCTCTCTATGAAAAGCTTGTAGAAATATCCTTTGTTCTGATACCCTACCTCCGCTGCGATCTGCTCTATGGTCAGATCGGTATGGATAAGTAATTGTTCCGCCTGAGTGATACGCAAATTCTGAACATATTCTGTATAGGTCATACCGGTTTTGGATTTTAGCAGCCGGTTAAAATAATCCTCCTGAAAGTGAAAATGCTCCGATAACTGCTTTATTGAGATATCCTGCAAATGGGACTTTATATAGCCGGTTATTTCTTCGTATAGCAGCCAGTTCATTTCCTTTTGCAGCTCCCGGGAGAACGTGAAATCATAATCCGTGCTGAGCAGGCGGAAAATACGCATCAAAAGTCCGTGGCAGATATAAGAGGAAGCTTCATCATGATGGATAAGCTCCTGTAGAAGGGACGTTAAGCAGGCTTCCATCGACTCATTCGAAGCTGCATTCGGTTTAAAATGAAGATACTGCAACAGATTCTTTTGCTTTAATAAGGAGGATTGCAGGAAGGAGACGATCCTCTCATCCGCTACCTGGCTGGACATAATGCTGTCAAACATTTCGTTTGCAATCCCAAGAAAAAGAATACAGGCAGAGCCGGAGCCTAGATAGTCTTGATGTAGGCAGTTTTTATCGATCAGGCACAGCTCACCCTGCTGAAAGATAACATCCTTTCCTAAGATACGCTGGTGGAAGCTGCCGGAGACAATATAGGCAAGCTCCAGATAGTCATGAGTATGTAATTGGGTCCGGGCACCCGGCTCAAAGTGGCAGCTATAGCAAAAGGAAACGGAGGAGGGCTTGATGGTTCCATAGAGCTTGTTGTCCGGCTGGATGCTCCAACATAAGGCAAAAATCTGCTCTTTGCGGGAAAGGGGATAGGTCTTCCGGTCCTCGATATGGAGCGAATATTCCGGGCACATAATACGAAAGCCGATGGGACTTCCTTCCTCCGCCATGTTTGGATCATTACAGGATATTTGTATACACAAATCTTGTAGAGTCATAAAATAACCATCCCTTTCTTTACTACCTCCCATAATTCTGATTTATAGGGGGTACCTTTGCACTATCTCTTTATTTGAAGTTTACCGGAAAATAGTAATATATGCAAGAGTATACCGGTCGGAATAGGTAACTTTTTATGAAAAGAGGCAGGGTTAAGAGATTGCAGGCCGGGCTGTGGTTTTATACAATTAAGATGAGAAAATGACTTGCCAATTTGCTTGTCATGTATGGGAGTGCCACAAGTTATTTGAAGGTTTTGATATAACTTATGGCAACTCTTATCAAGCAATATAACAATCTAAAAATATAAACAAGGGGGAATTTAAAATGATGGAAAAAAAATATAAGTTTTGGTTTGCAACCGGTTCGCAGGATTTGTATGGTGAGGAATGCTTGGCAAAAGTAGCAAAGCATTCTGGAATTATCGTTGAAAATCTGAATGAATCTGGCGTACTGCCTTTTGAACTGGTACGAAAACCGACCTTAATTGATAATGAATCCATTCGCAGATTGTTTCATGAGGCAAACGCAGACGAAACATGTGCGGGCGTGATTACCTGGATGCATACGTTCTCTCCGGCGAAATCATGGATTTTGGGACTTCAGGAATACCGGAAGCCGCTGCTCCATCTACATACCCAGTTTAATCAGGAGATTCCTTATGATACGATAGATATGGATTTTATGAATGAGAACCAGTCCGCGCACGGGGACCGCGAATACGGACATATGGTGACCCGTATGGGAATCGAGCGGAAGATTATTGCGGGACATTGGAGCGATATAACGGTGCAGAAGCGGATTGCCGATTGGATGAGAACGGCAATCGGCATTATGGAAAGCAGTCATATTCGTGTGGTGCGCTTTGCTGACAATATGAGAAATGTGGCAGTCACGGAAGGTGATAAGGTGGAAGCCCAGATTAAATTCGGCTGGGAGGTTGATGCGTATCCGGTGAATGAGGTTGCAGAATATGTGAAAGAGGTGCCTACCGGTGACATAGAGGCTCTGGTAGAGGAATATTACAGCAAATATGATATCCTGCTGGAAGGTCGGGATGAAAAGGAATTTCGTAAGCATGTAACGGTGCAGGCGGGAATTGAGCTGGGGTTTGAAAAGTTCCTAGTAGAAAAAAATTATCATGCCATTGTAACCCATTTTGGAGATCTGGGTTCCTTACAGCAGCTCCCAGGACTGGCTATCCAGCGCTTGATGGAAAAAGGCTACGGCTTTGGCGCCGAAGGTGACTGGAAGACAGCGGCTATGGTACGCTTAATGAAGATCATGACCGCAGGAATGAAGGAGGCGAAAGGCACTTCCTTCATGGAGGATTATACCTATAACCTGGTACCAGGAAAGGAAGGTATCCTGCAGGCGCATATGCTTGAAGTGTGCCCTACCATTTCGGATGGCCCGATCGGTATTAAAGTTTGCCCGTTATCTATGGGTGAGAGGGAAGATCCTGCAAGACTTGTATTTACCTCAAAGACAGGACCGGCGATAGCGACTTCGCTCATTGATTTAGGTAACCGTTTCCGCCTGATCATTAATGATGTGGTTTGCAAGAAGGTAGAAAAGCCGATGCCGAAACTGCCGGTAGCAACTGCATTCTGGACTCCGCAGCCGAACCTAACGGTAGGAGCGGAAAGCTGGATTCTTGCAGGTGGTGCCCATCATACGGCATTTACCTATGACCTGACAGCGGAGCAGATGGGAGACTGGGCGGCAGCTATGGGAATTGAAGTGGTTTATATTGATAAAGATACCACCATCCGGAGTTTAAAGAATGAGCTTTTATGGAACTCCATTGCTTTTCGGTAGGCGTTAGTGTAAAGAAAAAACATATTCACACGGGAAGAACTGCGAAGTTCGCATATAGATGCTCACTCCTTGTTCTTCCGGGTTTTTGAGATACCGCAAAGCGGCTTTATGGGCGTAGTGAGAAAATAGTAAGATGAAATAACGGATAGAAGTCAGCAGCAAGAGACACCTAAATAGAAATAACTGATTCATACATAGGAAAGCAGATTGGAGGGAATAGCTTGGATAAAAATATCATGCAGGAAAGAAAAGAAGCGATTAGAAACGGTAGGACTACCCTTGGAATCGAGCTGGGTTCTACCAGAATTAAGGCGGTTTTAATGGATGAGCATTATCAACCGATCGCGATCGGTAACCATGATTGGGAGAACCGTTATATTGATAATATTTGGACATACACCTTGGAGGATATCTGGGAAGGTGTACAGGGCAGCTATCGGAATATGACAGAAGATGTACAAAGTAAGTATGGGGTGACCATTACCACCGTAGGAGCGATCGGCTTCAGTGCGATGATGCATGGTTATATGGTCTTTGATAAAAAGGGAGAGATCCTGGTTCCCTTCCGCACCTGGAGAAATACCATTACAGGAGCTGCTTCGGAGAAATTAACGGAGCTGTTCGAGTATAATATTCCTCAGCGATGGAGTATCGCCCATCTATATCAGGCGATTTTAAATGAGGAAGAGCATGTACCGGATATTGATTATATTGTCACTCTGGAAGGTTATGTACACTGGATGCTGACAGGGCAGAAGGTATTGGGAATCGGAGATGCCGCCGGAATGTTTCCGATCGACCTCCAGAAGAAAGATTTTAATGAGCGGATGATTCAACAATTCGATGAGCTCATCGCAGGGAAAGGCTTTCCCTGGAAGCTGAGAGACATTTTACCGAAGGTTCTGGTTGCTGGGGAACCGGCGGGCGTATTAACCGCAGAAGGCGCCAGACGTCTGGATCCCAGCGGTAATCTGCGTCCCGGAATTCCGCTCTGCCCTCCGGAGGGAGATGCGGGAACCGGTATGGTTGCAACCAACAGTGTGGCAAGAAGAACCGGTAATGTATCCGCAGGAACCAGCGTATTTGCCATGGTGGTATTGGAGCGGGAACTATCGAAAGTCTACCGGGAAATTGATCTCGTTACCACTCCGGCAGGAGATCTGGTTGCCATGGTGCATTGCAATAACTGTACTTCGGATTTGAATGCCTGGGTTTCTCTGTTCCGGGAATTCTCGGAAGCTATGGGAATGGAAACGGATACAACAAAGCTGTTTTCTGTCTTATATAACAAGGCTTTGGAAGGGGATGCGGATTGCGGCGGTCTGTTGTCCTACGGTTACTACTCTGGAGAGCATATTACCCATTTTGAGGAGGGAAGGCCTCTTTTTGCCAGAATGCCGGATGCGAGATTTAATCTTGCTAATTTTATGCGGGTACATCTATTTACCGCGCTTGGTGCACTAAAGACCGGGCTTGATATTCTGTTTCAAGAAGAGCAGGTGAAGGTGGATCAGATTCTGGGACACGGAGGACTGTTTAAGACCAAAGGAGTCGGGCAGAGGATTATGGCAGCAGCTATGAACACGCCGGTTTCTGTAATGGAGACGGCTGGGGAAGGCGGAGCCTGGGGAATTGCTCTACTGGCAGACTATATGCTCCGTAAGGAAGAGGGGGAAACTCTGGATCACTATCTTGCCAACCGGGTATTCGCGGGAAATGCAGGGACAAGGATGGAGCCGGATGAGAAAGATGTGAAAGGCTTCGAGCAGTTTATGAAACGGTATAGGGAAGGACTGTCCATCGAACGGGCAGCGGTGGAAGTAATGCGTTAAAAGCACTTATGTCTGTATTTCGGAAATTAGAATTGGGAAATTGCTGGTTAGCGTAAAAATTTTATAGGAAAAGAAATATAAAATAAGAGAACACCAAACTTTGTGTTAAAATTTAAGTAATCACACAAAAACAAAACATAAAGGCGGTGTTCTCTTATTATTAAAAGTATACAGCATTTTGAGGAGTTTGACATTAAAAATCTAGAAAAAGTAGTAGAAAATTTTTTATGTAACCCAAAAGATTTTGCTTCCTTTGTTTATGGAATTCAGAATAATCTAGTTAAGCTAGGTCTGGATATCATGAAAGAAACCTCGGAAGACTGTGATCAAATGATTTGAGATAGTGGAAAAAGGAAGCAGAATTGGGTGGGTACCTCATTCTAAAAAATCTTTAATGGGCACAGTCGGTTATTAAGCATCTCGGTAAGTATACACATCGTATAACAGTCAGTAATCACAGACTTATCCGTATTGATGATACGGTTACTTTTCTGTGAAAGACTATAAAAATGAAGGTCAATGGAAAGAACTCTCACTTTCCAGGGTTGAATTTATCCAGAGATTTTTGATGCATGTACCACCGAAACTCTTTGTCTGAATTCGTCACTAGGACTTCTTCCATCCCGTATCAAAGAAATAAAGTTTACCTTATGGAGAAATCTGCTCGGTTGCCTAAAATTTATGTCTGCGATGTGCGGGATATGACTGGTCCCGAAATGCTAAAAATCTATGGGGTGTGGATGGAAGCCTTTGTAAATCATACCGAGGATGCCTCACACATCCACAGCGTATCCTCACTATGCGTAACTAAACCAGATAACTGAAAAATTCTAAAATGCTTCTTTCAAAGAGGCTTGTCTTTAAGTAAAAATCTTTGCCCTTGCATCTCCATCTTTGTTATATTCCAATTCCCATGGATTTTGAAATTCTCTTCCAGTGTCCGTTAGAATTACGGGGAACAGCTTCCGAAAGATATCAATTCCCAGGCGCTTGTTTATGAAATTAAAAAATCAGCAACAAATTCCTGCGTCTTTTATTCCTGCAGAAAAGCCATCATCAGGTTACAGTTGTGAAAGAGTAAGGTTAGAAGAACCTTACCGCCCTTTTGTCTTTCAACGGCATTCTTTTTACTATTTGCAATCTTGGATTTTCTTTAATCAGGGTTGTGAATTCATTAAAGTCCCTTCCTTTTCTTTAAACGCGGTTTACTGTTTTACGTATACGATTAGATTTCCCGATTTTATATTTTACCTTGCGTGGAAGATCGATATTACGGGCAGAAAGATACTTAGATTTATATTACATAACCCTTTGATGTTACTTGCAGCATCTTGGTTTACAGGTTTTATCCTTATGATGATTAATCGTTCGATGTTTCTTTATTTCTTTAGAGATAGTGGTAGGATTCTTTTCCTATCTGGGAAGTGACAACTGCAAAGGACTTCCCTTTATTGAGCACTTGTTTAATAATAGTACGATTACTCAGTGGTAATGTTTCCTGTAATTTTTTATAGGTCCTCTTTCCGCACAGGCAGATAACCATGAAGATATTATAACGCCTATGTAAAGGACTGTGCAGGAGTAAATTTCGGGCTAGAAGGTATACTCAAACTCACTTGTGCATTCTAGAACTTACTTTTTGATCTTACCAGAATAAGAAATAATAAGCATAATATGATATAATATGTAAATGTAAGATGTATTATAGAAATAAATGCATTATATTACTATAATAAAATTCAATTGCATATGGAGGGAATATTTTGAAAAGAATAAGATTTTTTTTATTACTAATAATATGTTTATTATTTTCTAGTAGTGCTTTAGAAAATGGGATAGATTTTTTTAAAGGTAAATCTGAAGATCGCTATATTTATAGTAATATTAACCGATTAAAGAATATTACAACATTAGATTTTAATGAACCTGCATTAAATGATGATAATGAATCTAAGGAAATATGCCCAATTCAATTAAATGAAATAATAAAAGGACAAGTCCAAAATAAAGATCGCATATATTGTTTTGTTCCAAAAACAAGTGGTATTTATAAGATTTTCACGACAGGAACCACAAATACTATTGGTACTGTGTATTCAAAAAATTTAATTCTTGTAAGTAATAAGTGTAATAAAATTGGAGATGAGAATAGCAATTTCGAAATAATAATGGAATTAACTAAAAATAAAACATATTTTATACGTGTATCTTCGGATAATAATGGAGGCATTTACTATTTATCTGTTAACAAATTAGTAAATGAAATGAATATTAAAAAGCTAAAATTAGATTTGACTTATACTGAGGATAATATTAACAGTGAACAATGGTATACATACATTCCATATGAAACAGGGAGTTATAAAATATTATTAACAGAAAATAGATATATGAAGTGTGAACTTTATGATGAAAAGTTCAATTTAATTATGAGAGAAAACACCAATGGAATCATTAATGATAATAAAGAACTTGCCAATACACTAATAAAAGAACACAAATACTTCTTAAGGGCTGAGACATCTTATATTGATACAAGTTATAAAATTAAAATTAATAAATTAGACTTACCGAATGATATATATTTTAAAGATCAATGGGCATTATTAAATACATTAAATGGGCTAGACATAAATATCATCCCCTCATGGCAGTACCTTGGTAATAAAAAAATAAGAATTGGAATTGTCGATACAGGAGTAGACTATAACCATATTGATTTAAAACAAAATCTAGATTTATCATTCTCCTATAATTTTGTTCATAATATAAATGATGTATATCCAAATACAGAAATGTTTTCTGATTTATCTGCTAAGTGGGGGCATGGGACACAGGTAACTGGTATTATAGCTTCTGAGATAAATAATAGAGAGGGAATTGCGGGTATAGCACCAAATTTAGATGTTATTTCATTAAAGGTCCTCGGTAACAATTTAAAAGATAGTTGTGTTTATAATGATTCAATTGCGGCATTTATAAGTGCTATTGAATATGCTGAGCAAAATAATATTAAAATACTAAATTGCAGTTTTGGAGGGGAAGAGCCTTCGGTATTCGAACAAGAAGCAATGGCGAAAGCAGATGATATTTTGTTTATAATAGCAGCAGGTAATGCAGGTAATAATTTATCTATAAATTCAGAATATCCGGCATGCTATAATCTAGATAATTCAATTGTTGTAGCAGCTGTAAATGAGAATGGACAATTGGCAGAGTACTCTAATTATGGAGGACCTACGGACATCGCAGCTCCAGGAGAAAACATACTCACTACAATACCAAATAATAGCTATACATGTGTTCAAGGCACTTCCATAGCAACACCAATTGTTGCAGCTGTTGCGGGATTGGTTTGGTCTAATAATACAGATTTAACTCCTGTTGAGGTAAAAAGAATATTGACTGAAAAAAATAATGTTACTACTCTAGATGATTTAATAGACAAAGTAAAATGTGGAGGTATGATTAATGCATATAAAGCAGTAACATATGCCAAAAGTGATTTAATTAACAAAGCTTCTGATAACAGTCATTTATATAATTTAAATAGAATATCAAAAAGTACTAGTACTTTGCTAAGTACAAATAAATTAACAAATCAAATTATAGTAAAATTTGATTCAAAGATTAACATAGACAAATTTATTGAAAATTTAATTAGAGAAAATGAAAATTTATATATGGAGCAAATAGGCTATTTATACTTGAATGATGCCTATATCTATAAATGTACTAATGTAGACTATGCAAGGGTGCTTATTAAAAAATTAAATAATAATGATGAAGTGATTTATGCTGAAAATAATTTTATTAGAAAAAATTTGAAGTAAATAGTGAAAATTTACTAGTTATGTAATATATGTTGCAATTTGGAATATATTTATTTATAATGGAATTATCCTAAATATACCAAATACATAAGAAAGGAGGACTATATTTAAATATTCTTTGGTGATTTGGATAAACATTTCATTTCGATAAAGGAGGAAAAGCAATGAGAAAGTTATTAAGTTGTTTGTTAGTATTATTGTTTTTTGTGAGTACAACAAATGGTGTTAATATCCAAGCGGCGGATATTAGCAGTAACCCTTCGGTTGGGAATATTAATGAA
>SVEA01000046.1 GCA_015057615.1 Lachnospiraceae bacterium
AAAGTCTATAATATGATTTCGACAAATGATATCTGATAAGGAGTATTTGCATTCGTCGGTACTTTGGCTCCGTATTTTGGAGCCTTATGTACCGCTACGTAATGCAACTAAGCGGAAGCGTCTCCGAATCGGATACATTTGTTGAAATCATAACATGGTATACATGTTGGGTGTGAATTAGTAACAGGGAGATTTACATTTTCAAACCAAATTCGGCTTTTCTATGTAAAAATGGATACCTTCAAGTCAAAATTCACCTTGAAATGTATCCATTTTAAATATAAGATTATAGTTTTACATACCCGTATCCGTCTACAATCGCCTCTAACCTTTGCTTTGCCTTACAAAGCGGGCATTCATCAATGGCATAACTCTTATATTCCGGAAGATGCTTTGGTTGAAAGATAGAATTCACCTGCATATCATCAATCGTGTCTAGTGCGCTAAAAACAGCCGCAATTCCTGCTGCGATACCACCATAATACCGGATGCACTCCATGGCTTTTTTTAGAGTATCCCCGGTAGTAACTGAACCTGCCAACAGCAGGATATGTTTGCCGTAAACCGCCGGCTGGTTATTGACGCGGAACGTCATCTGCCCGTTTGTGTTAAAGGCAGGGGTAATGATATAGATCGTCTGATGCGCATTCATTGAATGGATCCCTGCATTGGAAAGCTCCTGTGCTAAAAAAGCTCCGATGACTTCGCATCCCTCTAAACAGACAATGGTATCGACAACCGCATTGCTCTTGTATTGTTCAGCAATTACCTTCGCTGCTTCTTCTGCTTCCTTTTGCCTCGTTTTCATGGTAGTCAAGTCAATATACAGGTTAATGTGGGAATTGTTGGTTGCGAAGTGGCCCGGTATTACTTTGAGTGCTATCTTCTTGTTCATTGGTGCAGGAATCTCAATCGCTCTGCTTTCCATGAGAATACCCCCTATTCTATCCCCTTTCTAAGGATACTATTTTATAATTCTATTAT
This sequence comes from Lachnospiraceae bacterium, assembly GCA_015057615.1. Taxonomy (GTDB): domain Bacteria; phylum Bacillota; class Clostridia; order Lachnospirales; family Lachnospiraceae; genus Mobilitalea. The sequence continues at coordinate 985 of SVEA01000046.1, forward strand.
ATTCCATTATCTGGCAGCAAGCAAGTAGAGATATCATTATAATTCCTTAAAAATTGCTGCGCAAAATTGCTATTCTACCAGACATTCGCTATAATTAATGGAGGAACCTTCGCAGTTGATTTTGGTGGTTAAATTTACCATAAGCTGATTTCATCAAGCATAGTTGTGTTTTCTAACTGGAAGTTCCGTAATGATAGGAAGGACATATAATATATCAGCTCGATTACATTGGTTATGTAAGAAGGAGGAATGTATTATGAAGCGATTTTTATCGATTGATTTTGATTACTTAATTGATTGTGATAAAGCAGCAAGAGACACCTTATTTCCTGTAATGGATGAGACTATCCCTAAGTCCGTTCAAAAACAGATCTGGAAGAAAGCTTACCTTAAGAATCGAACGGGGCTAACGCAGATCTCCATTCTTAAGGAGGATTACAAGACCCTCCTGAATATCTGCAAACGTATCCACGGGCCATACCGGCAGCATGACAGCCATCGATATATTTATAATTTTATTATGGAACATACCGCTCCAAAGGAAGCATTCGAGGTCTATAACATTGATTTTCACCATGATATGTATCATCTACATACAATGAATGAGAGGGTCAATTGCGGTAACTGGGTCAACATTCTCAAAGAAGACCGGCCGGATATGCAGTATTACTGAACAAAACGAAAGGATTCGGAAGACCGCTCTTTAGCAGGGAAAGTGGATGCCGCCGTCCTTCCCTTAAATGCCTTAAAGGATGTCAATTTTGATTTTGTCTATCTGTGCCAGAGCGGAGCCTGGACACCTCCTCATTTATATAAATATTATAATATTCTGATAAAGTCACTGCCGGATCATAACAATTGCCTCTATGATGAATAGAGAAAGCAGAAAGTAAAGTAGCAAAGAGTTTGCCTTGGCAAACTCTCACGCCAAGCGCGTCTGCCGCAGCAGGTAAATACTTTACGAATACATGTTTCAAGTATTCGTTACGTGCTGAGTGCGTCATCCCAATGCGAACTATGTTCGCATGGAGGTTTTATATCGTATAGGACGCAATTTCCTATGCGATATAAAAAGAAGGCTCATGCGTCATAGAGCCTTCCTTCTTTTTTACAATTCGCGTCACAGTTTCCTGTTTTTCCTGTATAATTATTCATTGTAAGCGGCTTTTCATCTTGTCGACTATTTTTATTCTTGATTCGCTTCTTCTCTTCTCGTCAGATACTCCGCGGTCCGTATTTCCATTCTTCCTGCATAACCGATCACGTCAATGCTTCCTATCCTTCTTATTTGATTTTACTCTATCAATCAAATCATTCGCTCTGCTATAAGCTCCATCCTTTAGGTTTTCAGCCTTGCCGCCAAGATTTTTGACATTATCACTAAGATTATCTGCGAGGTTTTCTACCTTATCCTCTAAGTTCTCTGATAGATTCTCCAGCTTATTACCGAGATCCGCTCTCATCGTTTGCAGCTTTCCTTTAAATTCAAGCTCCTCGTTGTTAAATACCTGACCGGTGGTATCTTTTATTGTACCGATTACTTTGTCCTTGCTATTATTTAATCTTTCCTTCACTTTTTCCCTCATTTCTGCACGGCTTTTTATGGAACTATTCTTTCACGCTTTCTTCCGAATATTACCGCATTTTCTGCCGTTTCCAATTAGTGCAATAGAATCATAAACGTTTTTCTTATGCTATAATAACAGCGTAGTGAGCATATGCAAGCTTGCTTGCAATATGCGATCGGAGCGAAAGACCATGAACATATTTTGGGTTCATGATATAATATCCACGAATAAGCAGATTAGTCCAAGAAATTCAGGGCATTTATCAAGCTTGCTTGAATAAAGACCATGGATTTTTTGGATAAGTGCAACGTGAACTCAAATGCGTAGTATTTGAGTTCCTAATCTGCAGGTTCATGATATAATATGAGCGTTCTGAGGGAAATTTATTCTTTCCTTTATGGAAATCCATTCATGATAGGAGTGTCATAAAGTATACCATTTCTAATTGATCATATATTAAAAAACGGATTTTTCTTTTTAAAACCGGATACCAGATCTTCAAAGCTTCCTTTATGAAACTTATACTTAGGATATCGTTTGTACCAGAGCTCTATGATACGATCCGCCAAAGGTTCGCTTATGCTATAGCCCAGATAACAAATCATCGGTACGGTATAGACTGCCAGAAAGAACCGGTATTGCTCCACCTTTCTCTGAAGCATACGTTTCTGCCGATATCTGCTCCTTGGCAGTTTTCCTTCCACTTCTTCAATCACTATCTCAACAAAAGTCTGTGCCGTTTCTGTAACCGCCTTTTCTCTCTTCTCTTCGGACAAAGAGGCAAACTCCTGAATTGGTTTCAGAATTTCCTGACCGGACAGGGCATATCTTTCAAAACTGGAGTCATAGCTCTGCTTCGTAAAGCTCTCCATATATTTTTCCAGATCTTTTGTCAAAAGCCTCAGATTCTTTAATGCACTATCATAGTTTTCCTCTGCCACTTGTAAGCCGGCTTCTGATTCTGCTGCCGTATCCTCCTTCCCTTTAAAGCTCGCACCGCAGAACATACAGATAACTTGTTCCATCTCCTTAGGTATGTGAAGTTCTCCGTTGCATTTTGGGCAATGCTTCACTATGTATTCCATTTGAACTCCTTCCCGGAACCCTATACGGTCCATGCCATAATTTATGCCAATCGCCTCATGCTCTGATGCACCATCTTTAACAAACGTTTCTTTTCCGGTTCCGGTCTCCATTCTGATAAGCGGGCAGCCGCAATCGGCAGCTTCCACCGGTGAAGCTCCTTCCTATCTGCCTGCGTGATTTTAAAATATTCCGTAAGATAGATGCGCAGAAGTCTCTTTTGCATGAACTTAATCATATGCCTTTGCAGCAGTGATTTCGTTGGAATTTCGCTATATTCAAAAAGGATGCAGGTACGTGCTACATCGGATAGCCGGTCACCGTTACACGCTATCATCCAATCGATAATTACTGCATTACCATCCCGTAATATAATATTGTCCAGGTGAAAATCAAAATGACAAAGCACAGAGCCCTCCGGTAAAGTATCAATATATTGATACAGTTTGTCTTTTTCATCCCCGGTCAATTCTTCTACTCTCTTAATATCTCTTTTCAGCTTCTCTTTCACCGTTGGCAATGCAAAGTCAACCGGCTTTTGAATTGCATTATGATAATGTGCAAGCTGCTTCCCTTCCTTACGAAAAGACCTTCGATTGGAAAGCGCCGCCTGAAGCATACTTTGTCCATCGATTCTCTCATAGCTTGCACCATATCTTCCGTCCACTTCAACAACTTCATAAGCTTTGGGGCAGATCCCTAAGAAACGATAGACATTTTGGGTAATATTAAATTCCTGCTCGCATGCAGATTTGGATATTCCTTCCTTATAAAGCTTTAAGATCTTGCCTTCTCCATATTCAAATATCTCTGCCGTATTTCCCTGCCCAATCTGTTTTCCCTTTAAGACCATATTTACCCCTGCTCTTTTTATTTTCATTATAGCAGAGTGCTTTCTGTTTCTCAATCACATAATAGCATTTTCAACATAATTCTTCTATAATTTTACATGCTGATATGGTAAAATATAGTAATCAATAACAAATTATAATTGTTACTCATATCGGTAGAGCAACTACATTTTACGATAGGAGGAATTCATATTGCTTCCCATTATAATGATCATAGAAAATAATGAGGATAAAGAAAAAGTTACTGAGATTTATAACCAATATAGCGGAACTATGCTTTATATAGCAGAAGGTATTCTACATGATATCCAGCTTGCAGAAGATGCCGTATCGGAAGCATTCATAAAAATAATTAATCATCTGGAAAAAATAAATGAAGTCAACTGTTACCAGACAAGAGGATTTGTCGTTATTATAGTTAGAAATGTCGCTCTTGATATGTTAAGAAAACAAAAACGCAGTCAAACTGTTTTTCTTGACGATTATAATGAGACTATAGGTTATGAAGAACCAGACTTTAATAATATAACTGCTAAAGAAGCCTGTAAAAGAATAGTATACTGCTTAGGCAGATTGAATAAGAACTATTCTGATATTTTATATTTAAAAATTGCCTTTGACTGTTCTTATGAAGAAATCGGGAAAATACTCGGAATCAGTCAAAAGAATGTAAAAACGCGGTTAAGTAGAGCACGTAAAGCTTTAAAAGTAGAACTTGAAAAGGAGGACAATTGTTATGACCAGAAAAGAAAAAAACAAAGTATGGTTTGATGCATTATTGAAAGTAGCCATATCTGAATCATTAAAAAACGAAATGGATTTACTTCCTACAAAGGAAGAATTAGATAATAAATACATCCCATCTGCTATAATGGACAGACGTATTAGAAAATTAATTATAAGGAACCGAATTAAACATAAAACACATGCATATGTCAAAACTATGCGTAAAATTGCCGCTAGTATTATCATTATAATTACTGCATCTTCTATCACACTTCTTAGTGTTAAGGCAACGAGAAATGCTATCTTCAATGCTTTTATTGAACGATTTGAAAAATATACGGAAATTAAGTTCAATGATAACACGATGAATAGCAAAGAAAACAATATATACAGCCCCATCTATTTACCAGCAGGTTTTAAAAAAATATCTGTTAAAACTTATGGGAATTCTGTTATGCAGATTTATTCAGATGATGCAGGTAAAAAAATCTGTTTTGAACAATGGTTAGCTGATACAGGAACAGCATTGATAGACAATGAAAACACTAAATATAGTGAAATAGAAATGAATGGAGATACAGCCTATCTATTTGAATCCCTATCCGAAGATGATTATAATGTACTACTCTGGCAGTCCAATGGTATGGTCTATGAATTGACATCTCAAATAAACAGCAATGAATTAATTCTTATTGGATGTAGTTTAGAAAAATAATTTATAATTTTTAAAAAACAACTGTTACCTAATACAATATCAAACGTTTATATAGTAGAGGATGTTATAGATTCCTCAATAAAACGAAGGAAGGAATGCTTATGATTGGAAACGGAATAAAATGTATCTTATTGTCCTGTGTTATTATTCTTTGCTTTTTAACAGAAGGAGAGGTCTTTGCCGCTAACAATGATTTCTATGACTCAAGTAATTTTTCAAATATCTTTGGACCAATGTGGAATAATACCACTTCGGTTCAGGTTAACCTTTCCTTTGATGGAAGTAAAGCCATTTGTGGAGCCTGTGTGATTGGAAAAGCGAGTACCACCAAGATTACCGGCACTGCAATTCTAGCCCGAAAAAATTCTGACGGAACTTACACTTCCGTTAAGACATGGAGTAACCTTAAGACTACAGATAACATGTTGATTTTTGATAAGACATATTATGTACCGACTGGCTATACTTATCGATTGACCATTACATCTAAAGTATATAAAAACAGCAAATATGAAACGGTGACAGGCTATCACGAGGCAAATGCACCAAAATAGCGAAGATTAAATTAATTAAGAAATAGGAGGATGGCTTAATGAAAAAGAAAATGATGTTAATATGCGCTTTTGTTTTAACTTTTTTGATGATTATACCTACTTTCAGCTTTGCATCTGAGATGCCTATAGACTATTATAGTCTATTTAGTCAGGCAAAAACTTCGGATGGGTCTGAATCGGAATTATTATCTGTATATTTAGGAAATGCGTTTAAGAAAGATTCTCAGATATTTATAAACGAGGCATCTAAAATAACAAATGATGATGATCTAAATAAATTATGCGAATTATTAGTAAGTTATTTTACATATGAAAATTACAGCGAGTTCAAAAGTATTATTGCCGAGTTTGAAAATAATAACAACATATCCCTGAATAATAAAAGGGTTGTTGACAGCATTAACAATGCTATCTGTAGATTAGACACAAACAATACCATAAATACTGATACAAATCCCTATGTAACTCCCAAAGTAAACGCATTTGATCCAGATACTATACTAAGCTTTATTATCGGAAGTCTTAAATTGAATCCAGAACTGGATAATAATATAGATGAATTGTTTAATGAATATGTAGCAGAAGAATTTATCTTGGACCCTCACTTATTTGTAACTACTATATCATCTATTGCGGACAGTGATATCACTATAATTTCAAAATGTATTGCTAATGATTGTAAGAAGAAAAACATCAGCAGTTCAGATATTATACAGGAAACACTAAATCTATCTAGTCAGTATACTCGAGAAAATGATATTTTGAATATGATACTTACTGAAATAGACACCCCAATATCAAATGGTATTGATCAATTAGCAGATGAAGTAAATATGAATGATTTTGATGAAAGTATGCAACAACTTTCGGATAATTTAGACAGCATAAGTACTACATCTACACAGGTGCCAACAATAGGAACAATGACTTATACATCTTCTCCTTTGGTTGTTGGTGAAACGGAAACTTTAAGAGCAGTGTTTCAAGAAAATAAAGGTAAAAACTCTTCCCGTACTTATTACGCAGAAGTATATATAGTAAAAGGTGGTACATCAACAAAAGCAGTAAGCAAAACTTTTTCAATTCCTTCAGGCTCATCAAGTGCTAATATTGATTTTACATTTAAATTTAAGACCGCAGGGTCTTACAATACATTGATTAAAGTTTATTCAAGTTCTGGAGGAAAGTTACTTGTACAAAGGCAGGGGAATAATCCTGACTATGTTTATGGTCCACCTACTATTGGAGTAATGAACTATACAACGGCACCGCTAAAAGTAAACGATGATGAAAAATTAAGTGTAGTTTTCAGTGAAAATACTTCTCAAGTAAAAAGGGAATACTTGGTCAAAGTATACGGTGTAATTAATGGAACGAAATATTTAAGATCCACTAAAAAGATAACAATTCCTTCGGGATCAACAAGCACAACCCAAACTTTTACTTATAAATTGCCGATAGCCGGCATAATGTATACAATGGTAAGTGTGTACAACAATACAGGTAGCTTATTATTGAGCGAACGAACAGGATCAAACCCAGATACTGTAACTGGAGATTGGAAGATTACAGTAAGTCTGCCATCTAATCGAAATAACAAAGGAACATTGACATTATATAATTGCCGTGGTAATTCTGTCAGTAGTTTTGAATGTCTAGGAAGATCTGTGTCTAATGATGCAATGACTGTGACTAATGGGAATACACCGACAGGCACCTATACCGGATACCTAGATGGACCATCTTCTCCATCATCATCATATGGTCCCTATAAAGTAGTTAATATGACTGGAATTTCAGGAATTATAAAAACATCAGGGCGCTCAGGCATATGGATTCACGGTGGCGATCCCGAAACAGATAAAACAAAATCATGGCATCCGTTAAGACCCACACATGGATGTGTTAGAATATCGAACACTAATCAAAATACGTTACAAAATAAGATTGAAAATTTGATTAATAACTCTTTTCATAATAAAATCGGTAATATTGCAATTTCATAAATTTTTCATGCTTTTATTCCTTACAAGGGGCTATTTCAATACTTCTACATTGATATAGCTTCTTGAGTGATAATACATATTTCCTGCTAATAAAGTTCTGACCTAACGCAATAAACCATGTAATTTTATCATTAAATAAAGGAGAGATGATTTATGAAAAAAACATTCTATAGAATAACCGCAATCGCCTTGGTGTCAATCTGCTTTTTATGCAGCTGCAGCAAAGATATCAAACCATCCGGCAATCCTGTGACAAAAACTGATCTTGAAGCGGATACAAAATTAGCATCCCTATTTGATGAATACTCCGAAACAATGGATGGGGCTTATTCAGAAAAATATGCAGCAGATTTATATGAAGCCTATCAATTAAATACCCCTGAG
>SVEA01000047.1 GCA_015057615.1 Lachnospiraceae bacterium
AGTCTATAATATGATTTCGACAAATGATATCTGATAAGGAGTATTTGCATTCGTCGGTACTTTGGCTCCGTATTTTGGAGCCTTATGTACCGCTACGTAATGCAACTAAGCGGAAGCGTCTCCGAATCGGATACATTTGTCGAAATCATAACATAGTATACATGTTGGGTGTGAATAGTAATCCTCCTATCTGGTCTTATAAAAATATACAAATATGGTTATTTCAATAATACCAATATATATTATATTAGAAAGAAACCAATGTTACAAGAAGGAGGATATCATTTATGAGCAATAAAGGAAATAGTAAGAATAAGGATCTTGCCGAGATACTTAAGGGCGGTGTAATTATGGATGTTACAACACCGGAGCAGGCAAAAATTGCAGAGGCGGCAGGTGCCTGTGCCGTCATGGCTCTTGAGCGTATCCCTGCGGATATCCGGGCAGCAGGCGGAGTTTCCAGAATGAGTGACCCGAAGATGATACAGAGCATTCAGGAGACCGTATCCATTCCTGTGATGGCAAAGGTAAGAATCGGTCATTTTGTAGAGGCACAGATACTAGAGGCAATCGGAATCGATTATATCGATGAAAGCGAGGTACTGTCCCCGGCGGATGATATCTACCACATCGATAAAGCAAATTTTAAGGTTCCTTTTGTATGTGGAGCTAGAAACCTTGGGGAAGCCCTTCGCCGAATCAATGAGGGTGCTTCTATGATAAGAACCAAGGGGGAGGCAGGCACTGGAGATATCGTGCAGGCAGTACGCCATATGAGAAAAATCAATTCAGAGATGCGTCATATTCAGTCTTTACGGGCGGATGAATTATATGAAGCGGCAAAGGAACTGCAGGTACCGTATTCCCTTGTACAATACATTTATGAGCACGGAAAACTGCCTGTCCTTAATTTTGCTGCTGGCGGAGTGGCCACCCCTGCGGACGCGGCTCTTATGATGCAGCTTGGAGCGGAAGGTGTATTCGTGGGCTCCGGCATATTCAAATCCGGCAATCCCGCCAAGAGAGCTTCCGCTATCGTAAAAGCTGCTGCCAATTATAAGGATGGAGCATTGCTTGCGGAACTGTCGAAGGATTTGGGAGAAGCTATGGTGGGCATCAACGAGAATGAAATCGCAGTACTGATGGCGGAACGAGGAGAATAACAGCAAATGTATAAGAATCAGCCTATCAGAGACGCCGTTCATTACCAATAGAATAGCTCTCAGGCGCTGTCACATTTACTTCGTAATTAATACAAAAAGGGTCTACAATCTTCCTTTCACACAGAATTGAAAGATAAAATGATTAATCTATCTTTCGGTTATATGTAATACAGGAAGGTTACAGACCCTTATTTTTCATTCAAATTCCTTTTACTATCGTATGTTTTTAATTCGAATTACTTCTCCCACTCTTTCGGCAGGTATTTCGCTGACCAGACGGCGGATCTTCGCAAACCGGTCCTTCCGTTCTTCCTTTCTCCAAGCAACGGAGGTTAAGGCGAATTTTATTTAACCTTAACTTTAAGAATCAGTTCTTTCAATCCTGGATTTAAATCCATCTCCTCTATCATGTCAAGCACCGGATATCCATCAATATCAAAATGTACTCTCCTGATACCGGAGCTTCTCGGCCCGTCTACACCCGGTCTTGCGTGATAAACAAACCATATCAGACCGTCATCATCCGTAACGAACGAACTGTGACCGGGTCCGAATTCCCCGGGGACATTTCTACTTGTTAATAATGGGTAATTACTTTTTACCCAGGATTTCGGATTAAGTATATCTTTTCCGTAATCTATAGCAATAACACTCTCGACGTATGTTGCATCTACTGCAGCTGCTGCAAATGTCAGGAATAGTCTGTCTTTGCCATACAGTACATAAGGCCCTTCGTCTACGAATGTATGGTTGTTTTCCCAGCCATACTCAGGTATGGAAAGCAGCGTAGGATTGGATACTAATTTCCAAGGCTCATCCGGATCTATCTTTGCGATATACAGCCATGCACCCTGATCAACAGGCAAAAACTGCCTCTGTGACCATACGGCATAGTAATCACTGTCCCATCTGATAACAGTCATATCCAGTGATATGGTTTTCCCTGCCTCACACAGATAAGAGCCGTCTTTTTTAACTACACGGCGTGGCTCTTCCCAATCTTCCTTATTTACAGGATCTCCATTTTCTTTTAGCCTCATAACATGGGATTCTTCGAAGAAAAATCCGTCTCTGTTACATGCATGAAATATGTATAACTTATCTTTTATGATATGAAACTCTGGTGCCCATAATAGACCTTTAACATGATCATATGTATTTGAATCCAATATCAGTTTTTCTTCTGCATATACCAAGGAAGGTATATTATCCGCTTCGCGAATATATAGCGTATGGTTTCCATCTGCATCGTTTGTTGCTATGAAGTAATACTTTCCATTCCATTTGCCAATGCAAGGATCAGCACGGTTTGTAGCAAAAGGGAACTCATAATGATCTTGGTGGATGGTTCCTTTGATTTCAACTAAGCCATTCTGGGTCCAATCAATAGCTGCTGTATTCCAGTCGACTTTCTTGTCCGCTTTTGTACCATCACTATAGTGGCAGGTTACTTTTACTTCTTTTACTTCCTCAGCCGAGGACACGCTAATACTATCCGGCAGTGAATTAGAAATATGTCGAGGTGATACCAGCTTCTTAAAAAGTCTTTCTGCTATATCTTCTTCTATCGCGATTTGATTCCCCGGAATCACACCTTCGATATTCATTTGAGATATCGTTTCTGAACACACGAGTGATGTCAGCTTTTCTATGCTATCTATGGTTTTCAAATTATCCAAATCATGAGAAGTAGCTTTATAATCCCCGGATGATGTAGAATAATAGATATTATAGCAATGATCATCTGCATCATAGTCACAGGATAGCGCTGTTATGTAAGCATCCCCAAGTTTTATGAGTCCCATTTCAGAATAGCTTAAGAAATCATAAGTTTTAAAGAATAGTACTTTCCCTTTGCTTTGGGGATCATCCTTGCCATCGCTATCCGTTCGGATTGCTAAAATACCGTATCCTTTATCTTTCATTTTAAAAACAAAAGGGCTTCTCAAGGTTTTTGCATTAAGAGTACCGTCTTCGTTTTGAGTGGCTTTTGAAAATAATACACCGCTATTATGATTTAGTGGCGTATAGTTTATGCCGTCGTAAGAAAGCGCCAGATGCATACTGAAGGCCAGGTGCGATGAATAAATCATATCATCCTGAGGTATACGTGTGTAACAAAGTAATACAGGGTAATTAATCATATATCTAATCCTCCTAGGTTGCGAAGCATAACTTCGCAAAATTTATATATATCGTAATTCCATACCATGAAATTGTAATTCCTGTCAGAACAAATTTCACTGTGGTAGTCTATTACCACTATTTTCTATGAGCCATAATATTAATGCATTTGCGCATATCAAATTTGTGAATGCAGTGCAGACACGAATCATCATATACGAATTGCATGTATAACCGATTCGGAATTTATAATTAAAGTCATCTCCAAACCGATACTTATGTAATTTTCAGGTAATCCTCCGTTAATTCAAATTCCTGCCCGACGGTAATTAAATACGCTCCCCATTCAGCATTTTTACGCACTAATCTCGCTGATTTTCAATCATCTGTGAGTTTTTATGCTCTCCTTTGATCATACTCTGCATTCGTATGCCTTCAAGAACATTAAACATAAAATGCGGATTTATCTGGCTATACAATGCTAAAAGCTCAGCCTGCTGCCTGGCCAGATAGAGTTCCTGCTTCTCTAGTTTGCTTTTGTATTCATACTCTATTTTTCATTTGTACTACCATTAGGTTATAATTTTTTGGATGTAGCTATTTATTTAACTCGTAATGAAAATAATTAAAATCAGCAAACCCTCCAGTTTCCGTTGTTGCATAATTAAATAGACCTATCCTGTATCCCATAAAATGATCCAATAAATACTTCATATTTAAATTGGTTCCTATCGGAATCCATTTTGCACCATCTTCAGAATAATAAAAGGAAGCAATATCAATGCTATTTCTAAATCAAAAGTGATCTTCAAATAAATATCATCTTTTTCATATACAGAGGATTCCTCTTCTTTTTCCTGGTAATCGCCTCTGTTTGTACACATAACCACTCTTTTTATACCATTATTGTCTTTACGTACACCAATCATACCAAAGGTACTCTGCAAAGCCAAAAGTCCAGCACAATCCCCGGCCTTCATATTACTCAGTTCAACACGAGTAATGCCGGTACATGCAGGTCCTTCTGTTCTCTGCGTCAGGGTATTTCTCGCATATAGAACTCCATTTTCCGTTATATGCCCTGTTGCCAGCCTTAAATAGCCTGGTCTTTGTGTAAATGACCATAAAGTGTTATCTGGATTATGGTTCCATTGCCAATTCAAAGCCAGTTTGTTTTCCGTATAATTAAACTCATCACTGATGACCAGCGGTCCGGTCAGGATTTCCTCGAAGGGTGTCTCAAGAAACTCAGGCGCTTTTCCATCGACACCTATCATTGGCCATCCATCAATCCAATTAACCGGCAAGATGATTGGAATCCTTCCAACTGCACCATGATCCTGGAATAGCATGGCATACCATATTCCATCTTCAGTACTAAAAATGGCGCCTTGCGCAATACCGCAGTTATGATATTCCATATCATCATCAAATATAATCTTTCTTTCGTAAGGACCAAGCAAATTCTCAGAACGGTAGCATATCTGCCTTCTTCTGCGGTTATTCGAAGAAGGCCATTCAATATACAAAAGATAATATGTTCCGTTAATTTTGTACGCATGTCCGCCTTCGCAGCGAAGCATAATGCCTTCTTTTGGTGAATGAATAATCTTCTGTTGGATCCCATCCTTTTTTATACCTGACAGGTCTTTCTCAAATTCAACCACTCCAATATCTCCGTTACCACATATTACATAAGGGGTATCTCCATCAAAGAGTAAAGCTGGATCATGTAGAATCTGATCAACTGCAGCAACTTGTTTCCATAGTCCACGCTCAATGTCATCTGTCTTATAAAGATAAAATTGATTCATATCGTTACTGGAAAATCCTACATAGTAATTTCCTTTATGCTCCCGTAATGTAGCAGCCCAGCTTCCTTTTCCATAAATCCCTTTATTATCAGCAAGATTATGCGCATCGTTGTTGTCTATAGCATCAAATACATAATTTACGATTTCCCAGTGCGCTAAATCCTTTGATTTCATAATTGGGCAACCCGGCATAGTGTGCATACTTGTACTGACCATGTAATAACAATCTTTCACTCTAATTACATCCGGATCAGGTACATCCGCCCATATTACCGGATTATGAATAATCGCTTTTTTCATTTTATAGTTTCTCCTTATCTTAAATTATTTTTTCTTCCATGCCGCTCCGGCGGAGTAACTGATTCATCCTCGTATATCTATTGTTTCGCTGTTATTCTCATAATGAAAAACCCCATATATGAAACTTTCGAATCATATATGGAACTTTCGTAAGAAGATTAATCAAGGCTGTAAATGAAGAAGTAATGCATTCATCCAAATCAATCTAGCCAATATATAAAAGTATTATAATATAGTTCAATTGGTTCAACGAGTTCATTATAAGATATCATTTCTGACGAAACAATGACATATGCTCACTACATAATGATCTATTTTAACCAATAAGTGATTTATATCCATATTAAAATAATTTATCGTCATGTTTACAGCACCATATACCCTTGTAGGTTAGATCGAGTAGGAGGCCAACTATTATTTAGGAGCATCGAATCCTGTGAGCGGAAATCCAATATAAAGAGAATATCAACCAGCAGTGGTTCAGCTTTCTTTTACACAGCTTCGTTATATAAAAGGGTCCGTAATCTTCCTTCACACAGAATAGAAAGACAAAACGATTAATCTATCTTTCGGTTCTGTGTAATACAGGAAGGTTACAGACCTTTATTTTATTCACACTCTATTTTACGACAGCGCGTTTTTATTCAATTCTACCGGCCCTTCAGCAGGTATTTCATCGTATCGCAGGGTGCCCAAATTCCGCCGGAGGTCGGATTTCCGATCATAGCTCTCCTCTTTACCAGCCCCTATCCAAGAGCCAATTGTTCAGATTTCGTTCACGCTCACGAAGCTCCTGCTCGCCTTCATACTTGCCTTGCTTCAAATCTCCGCTAATCTGACCATCAATTAGGTACAGCACTCTGTCGCACTTGGCGGCGATTCTTGCGTCATGGGTGACCAGCAAAATTGTCGTACCCTCCCTGTTTACCCGAAGCAGCTCCGCCATAACTTCGCTGGAAGCCTGCTTATTCAAACTGCCCGTCGGTTCGTCGGCAAATATCATCTTCGGATGATTGATAAGGCTTCTGCAAATGCAGGCTCGCTGAAGCTGACCGCCTGACGTTTCGGTGATATCATTCGTAGCGATTTCTGCGATTCCCATTTTGTGCATCAGTTCACGGGAGCGTTCGTCTTTATCGCGCCGCGCTTTCTTACTTTTACCGGATTTCGACTGATATGCCGGAAGCAATATATTATCGACAACCGACAGATTTTTCAGCATATACATCTGCTGGAATACAAATCCCATCTCACTCAGCCGCAGTTCGGATACTTCTTTGGGCTTCATCTTGGAAATATCCCGTCCGAAAAAATCGGAAGAACCGGATGTCATTTGATCCATACCGGAAGCGGTATAGAGTAAGGTGGTTTTTCCCGAACCGGAGGGACCCATGATTGCTACCATTTCCCCTTCGGCAATACTCAGACTGACATTCTTCAGGACATGATTCTGACGTTTGTTTACCACATAGGTCTTGCACAGATCTTTTACTATTAATGCGTTTGACATAATATTTTCCTCCCATATTATTCCAAATTGCCGATGTTGCTCATGGATATTTTCTTAAT
>SVEA01000048.1 GCA_015057615.1 Lachnospiraceae bacterium
ACATAAAATCCTTGCTGTTCCAGCCATCCGCTGGCACCAGCAGCATCTTCATATTCTTTAACTGATAATTTAGAATGATGCGGCAAAATAAAAGTATGTATCCGAATATTTTTATCGCCCATTTCCACAAATTCTTCTCTAAACTCTTGTGTAGCAAAAGAATTTCGCATAAATGGATCCCATGGTTCAATCTTCGTTCCATTAATGAAAATCTGTATAGGGTTCGTTCCCGATAAAAATTTATGAAAAACCATAGACAAATGTCTTTCCATGTCAGCAATACGTTGCCAAAAGCGGCTGACCGCCTGGTCGCTGTATCGCTCTGTAATAAGCCTATCAAGTTTTTCTAATACAACAATAGTACCTTGATTATATCCTTCAAATTTTCTTATTGCCTCGTTCCAGGCATATGTTGAACTATCATCGAACAATTCCCATTTATTCGAATTCACAACATTATCTATATCCCAAACCCTCACACAGATTATATTTGTGCCAAAATGTTTGCTCCCAACTGTAAGCCGTTTGCACAATGAAAACGCAG
The DNA here is from genome assembly GCA_015057615.1 of Lachnospiraceae bacterium. Taxonomy (GTDB): domain Bacteria; phylum Bacillota; class Clostridia; order Lachnospirales; family Lachnospiraceae; genus Mobilitalea. The sequence continues at coordinate 545 of SVEA01000048.1, forward strand.
CTGTTTTTAAACCCATCCCAAAACGTCCTAAATCATCATAACCTCTTGGCATTATAGGATTTTTTGCACCAATTTTCATAGCTTGATGCAGTTCATGGTCGTTCATTCCATATCCATTGTCCATAATACTTATAAATGAAGCATCCTCATGCCAATTTACATCAATATGTATCTCTGTAGCCTTAGCAGTAATACTATTGTCCACTATATCCGCAATTGCAGTTTCAAGAGTATATCCAACCGAACGCAAAGACAACACAAGCGGTGCGGCATCTGGAATAGCAGTTTTTAAATTCATTGTTGCACCTCCCGCTACTTGTTTTTTATCTTTTTATCGTCTTTTTGACTACGCAAATCTACAGGCTTGTCTGCTTCCTTAGGGATTGCCCATGCCCATCCTAATCTAACTACGCCAAATATCCGTCCCTGCTCACACAGAACTTGAACTCTGCGTTGAGATATATTCCATTTTTCAGCAGCTTCTTTCGCTGTAATATATTCCATTTTAAAAACCTCACAGAGAGAAATATCCAATCATTCATATTTTATACGAAGAAACGAATAAATTCAATGAGTTTATATTTTTAAACAATAAAGCAAAGATTTTTTTAATCTATATAAAAAGAGAACGCCAGCTATAAACCGACATTCTCTTATCATTGCCCAGTCTTATATTTGCTTCAACTGCGTAATATAGACATGCCTAAACACTCTAATCAACGCAAACATTAAACATGTCTACACACTCCATGTCCAATACAACCGAAACATCAATTTTATTTTTCAGCACCTTATTTCTGAAATCATCGCCGTCCGTGGTGAAAGTAGTATATCGTGCAAAGTGCTGAAAACTCAGGATTTCTACGTATCTTTCCTTTGCATTCCTACTACGCACTCCACATGTCCCGTCCAAGGGAACATGTCAACCGGAACGGCCTTCACCGCTTTATAGCCCCTCTTAGACAGGTAGCAGATATCCCGTTCCAAGGTTACGGGATTGCAGGATATATAAACAACTCTTTTGGGTTTTAACTGGACCAGGGAATTTAAAAACTTCTCATCGCTTCCGGCTCTCGGCGGATCCATGAATACAACATCCGCTGTTTCCTTCTGCGAAGCCATCTGGCTCATGAATTCACCGGCATCGTTATTATAGAAATCAGCGTTTTTCACCTGGTTACGCTTTGCATTGATTCTTGCATCCATCACGGCATCTTTATTTAATTCTACGCTGATAACCTTCCCTGCGTGGTCGGAGGCTGCCAATCCGATGGTGCCAATCCCACAGTATGCGTCAATTACAGTTTCTTTGCCCGCTAATTCTGCAAATTCTATTGCTTTACTATATAGGACTTCGGTCTGCGCCGGGTTGACCTGATAGAAGGATTTTGGAGATATGCGAAATACTTTACCGCATAAGGTGTCCTCAATATAGCCTTTGCCGTATATTACATACTCCTTATCTCCCAGTACCATGCTTGTTTTTTTATTATTTACATTAAGTACAATTGTCGTAATCTCCGGATGCAGCTTCCGGAGCGCCTTTACAAAATTATTCTTTGACGGGAAAATCGGAGAGGCTGCTATCAAAACCACCATTATCTCGCCGCTTTGAAATCCCGTTCGCACTAATACATGGCGAAGTAAGCCATATCCGGTATCTTCGTCATAGGTTTTTATCTTAAATGATCTTAACATCCCACGGATGGAATTTATTATTTCATCGGCTTTCTCATTATGAATGAAGCACCCTTCAATCGGTATAACATGATGCGTGTGTTCTTCATAAATTCCGGATATCGGATTTCCCTTCCGGTCATGATCAAATACTACATGAACCTTGTTTCGATAGTGGTAAGGGTTGTTCATACCAATAATCGGATCCACCTTACAGTACTTCTTTATTAAATTATCTACCGTCTTTTGCTTTTCTTTCAAATGCTCCGGATAGCTTACCTGCATCATTTGACAACTGCCACACTGTCTTATATTGGGGCATCCCCCTTGCTCTTTGGATATTTTCCTGGTTTCCGGTCGTTTTTGGCTTCTACGTTTAAAAGTTGAATCTATACTTTTACTATTTTTACTGCTTCTGTCCGCTACCCCGGCTTTTTCATTTAGCGGCAAATCGTCTGTCCTATTTGACTTGTTTTTTGCCTGTGTGTAATTGTTACTCCTGCTGCTATTGTTTTTATGAGCGGATTGCTTTCTATCTTTCTTGTTTGTATCAGTGCTATTGTTTTTATGAATAATTTGCTTTCTATCTTTTTTGCTTGCATCATTGCTTCTGTCTTTATAATTCGGGGCAGAACCGGCAATTGTTTTTTTCTTTGTTCCGTTTATTGTTTGATCCGTTTTTTCTACTTTTCCTTTCTGAATCGCTGTTCTTGCTTTTTTTCCATCTATCTTTGATGCAGGGCTCTTCTCTTTCTTTTTTGCCCTTTCCTCTTCCTTACTCATATATCAAGCTCCTTCTTCATGCTATTATCATTGTTCAGGCTATCCCTATCCGCTTTCCTCTTCCTACTCATGTATTAAACTCCTTCTTCGTTAAATTCTGGGATAAAGCTTTCTGACGCGGTTTCTCCTTCTTGGATAAAACCGTTTTCTACCCCTAGCTCAATGGCATAATCCACCAGCTCATTGTATTCTTCCTCCGTAACCTTCCGATTGATTTCAGGATATTTTTCCACGTATTGCAGAGGTGTATACTGATTCATGATGCTGATATAGATATGATCTCCATAGGTTTTATATAAATAACTGATAATCTGCTTTGAATCCTCCAGATAGCCGGGTAGCATAAGATGCCTTACGATGACACCTTTTTTCATTATTCCCCGTTCATCAAACTCTGGCTCCCCTGCCTGTCGAACCATTTCATTTAGCGCTTCGCAGGCATGTGGAAAATATTCTGGGCAATTCGAATAACGCTTCGCCGGTTCTGAATTCTTATATTTAAAATCCGGCAGATAGATATCCACATAATTTTCCAATAGCTTTAAGGTTTCCTTCTTTTCATAACCGCTGCAATTATAAACGATCGGCAGGTGCAGCCCTTTCTCTCTCGCTGTATCAAGAGCTTCCCTGATCTGAGGCACATAATGGCTCGGTGTTACCAGGTTAATATTATTGGCACCCTTCTCCTGCAATTCCAAGAAGATATCTGCTAATCGTGCAATCGTGATTTTCTTGCCCGCCAGCCCTCTTGCTATATTATGATTCTGACAGTACACACACCCCACGGCGCAGCCTGAGAAGAACACTGCTCCGGAGCCTTCCTCACCGGAGATACACGGCTCCTCCCACATATGAAGGGCTGCTCTTGCCACAACAAGCTCATCCGTTGCTTTACAATACCCCGTCCTTCCACTGGTACGGTCCACATGGCAGTTTCGTGGACAGAGGGTACAATCCTTTAATATATTTTGATTCACTATTCTTTCCTTCTTTATTCTAAGTAAATTTGACAGGAGTGTCATAAGTCCTATCAAAACCATGAATGTGAATAGGATCGAATAGATACGGTCCTGTTCCTATCCAAATCTTGGGATTACTTCTGGCACCCTTACCAATTTACTTCCTATTTTATATTACAATCCAGAGGATTACAATATAATTACGGAAACCATAAAATTTATATGAGTGTCATAAGTTATATCAATTTTATTATTTAAAAACCTCAAACTTCGCAGTTAAAAAACACTGTCATTGCTTGATGAAATCTGCCTGATGAACTTATTTACCATGGATATTATACTTTTATAGTAAACAAATTTTTACGAGTTGTCATATCTACTTAGGAATTTTACTTTTGGCTCTGTCATATCAGAAAGAAAAATTTATTAGTAGATATTGACGAGTAAGTCTGAGCCAGGATAAAAGTATAATTCTATGGTATATTATGCTACCTGCTGATTTAATTAAGCAATTAGCGCCCTAATTAGTGTCTGCTGATTAAACCGCTTCCAGTTCTAAATCAGCAGATTTTAACCTTAAAACTCGTATCAGCAAAATAGGAGCAGAAAGTATTCGTGCCTGAATCTTGAAAAGATTCGTCACGAATAC
>SVEA01000049.1 GCA_015057615.1 Lachnospiraceae bacterium
ATCACAATCTCTGCGGTATTTCTTAGTATCTCACTTGTTTTAAAAACGGCATTTTCATTCTACATACCTATGTTTGGACAAAATGGTATAAATATTGGAATTTCCGGCATTTTCTCTGTCATGCCATCCTTATTGTTCGGTCCTGTATACGGAGCTGTTGTGTCCGGACTTTCTGATTTTTTAGGCCATCTGATGAAGCCTATGGGAACCTATATTCCTCTTATGACACTGGTTGTATCGGCCGGCGGATTTATTAGAGGAGCATTATGGACTGCGCTGCGCAACAAAGACAGTAAGAAAATGAGAATTGTAGTAGCGGTGATTTCCGCTCTTTTATTGTTGGTTGGCATTTGCAATATTGTATTCCTTTCTGCAGATGGCATTCATAGTGACTTTTATAATCATGTACAGAAAGAAAACATCAATACAGACAGTATGCACCTTGTCAGTAAAATGCTTATTACAAGGACAATCGGCACAAAAGATCCATCGGGAAATCTGTCAACCTACATTACTTTCGTAACGTCAGGGGTTATCGGCAGCGCTGCTCTTGGTATTCTTTTATTGACAGCCGACCTTTTTCTATCAAAGAAGCTCCTTCATGACACAGGTAAAGTGCAAATTCCAATGCTTCTGATTGCTATGATTGGTTCTGGACTGATCGTAACTACCCTTAACACAGTAGTATTACGCGAGACAATCTTTCCTTCATGGAAGGTTTTGCCGTTTGCAGTTATATGGCTCCCCCGTGTGATTGAAGAAATTCTGAGTAATACGGTTAAGGCATATTTTGTTGCTGTATTGCTAGGTATCTTTCAACAGCAACCAAGTTTGAAGGAACTAATAAACGAACCATTCCATACATGTAAGAACAACATAAACTCCTAGTATAAATTTAGACGAAGAACGAAGAGAAGCACTATAAAAGTATTATGGCGGCGTCCAGGAGCATATCTTATTCCCTAAATGAATATAAGAATCTTATCTATACATAACCATAACATTCATTTAGAGAATTGAGTGAATTATAATACATGAATTTTTCCTTGATATGCAAATAGAAGAAGACTATTTGATAGGTATATTACTTCCGGTGCGGTTCATGATTTTACCTGCCCAGAAACCGAACAAACTATATTTTTTTCCCGATACACAGATTATAAAGTATATGAAATTAAAATGCCCCGTGGTTCCCATTATGCAAGAAGTGCAGAGTGGTTTGCATCAAAATATTAGGTGTTTAGAGTAATCTTGAATGAAAGACTTGACGCCAAAACCAGTCAACGACTTTTTTATGGAATTATTGGAGAAAATTAGTGGGGTACGTGAAGCAGGAATGCAATTGGGTTACACCTTCAAAGATTCCTATATGAATATCTTGAAATTGAATTTTCTATACCATTAAACGAAGTTGAAAAGATACTATTGGATAATGCTTCCGCGCGGGTGCACTAATGCCGAACGTGGATACAATGCTTAACTATATCAACGCAAGCGGCATTCGAAGCGGAGTTATCAGCAATATAGGCTGGTCAGGCGAAGCGTTGTCTGAGCGTATTAATCGGTTGTTGCCACACAATAATTTATGTCCCTCGACATGTGTACATAAACATTAATTTGGCAACATTTATTATATAATAATTATAGCAATATTAAGATATTTTATTATTTTTTCATTTTCTTATTGACTAATTAATGTTAAATTAATAAATACTAAATTGTCAATATGTATTTCTATAAATGCAAATTTGGCAATTTAATGATTAATAAATCTTAATTAGTAAAAGGTGGAGGTATGATTATGAGAGAAAAGGTTCCTTTTGATTACCTTGAGCCAGGAAAAGGGTTTGAGGAGCTTGTTATAGTTTATTCTGGTATGCCTAGTAAATTCCCTCTTCTTACTACATGGGAAGATAATAACGGTAAAAAATATACAAAAGAACAAATTGTTACAATATAACGTGTGTCTCATACGTAATGGATTAAATTACTATATAAATGGTTCATAATAGTTTACTAAAGCGAACTATAGATTATATATATTGGGTTTGTGAGGGGAAAATATGTAAAATTATACTCAAGTTTATGTGAAAAATAGTTTTGAAGCGGCAGCAATGTATTGCAAAGCTTTTGGTGCAGAAATTACATTTGAAGTAAGAAGTGATGATAAAACTGCTTATGCACACTGTGAATTATCTGTAGATGGTGAAGGATTTTTAGCATTAAGTGAAGCGGCGAATCCTTGTGACATAAACATAGTCCACAAAATGAAATGGGAAACTATGACGTTTAATGTTTTTGAGATGGGAAGCGAAGAGGCGGTTTGTAATGCCTTTAATATTTTGAGTAATGGCGGTGTTATTATTAATCCCATTCAGGAAGTTCCATGGAGCAAATGTTGTGCGACTGTTATAGATAAATTTGGAGTGTGTTGGTGGATTGCAATTTGATAAATCTAATGAGCATTATTAGAAGTTATTTTACTTCGTTATATTTCACAATTGCACTCAATTGTCCCAAATATATCCCTAATAATCTTTGTAATGAAATTCACTTAGCGATAATAAAAAGTTAAGATATATTTAGATAGATTTATGTCCGTAATATAATATAATAATTAGGTACTTTTATGTCCGTTTTTTTCGATAGTATTATACCTTAAGCAGAGAGAGTACAGTTCATAGTGGATGTTACGAATTAGAATGAAATATGTCCTTGATATAGAAACATTTATGTCCCTCGACACATATTGACAAAATAACATTTATATAAAAACATGTTGATAAAATAACGTTTATTTTACAATGAATTTTATATTATTAAATGTGTAGTTAAAAACATTTTGACTAAATAACGTTTGAATTTGATAATGTAAGAGTATATTAATTTACATCTTTAAATTAGTAAAACTACATATTGACAAATAGTATTTAACATATTGCTAAATTAACATTTATGTACAACATGTACCGGATAAACGTTCCTGAAAAGAGTATAAAAGCAGCATCCATCTATTCGCGAAACGCATGTTTAACGAATAGATGGTGACCTTTTAAGCCTTATACACGCTATCGTACTCTGGATATGTCCATTTGCATGACATTGATACTATATCATTGGTTTCTTTGTGCCTAATATATCTTCCTTTGTTAGTTGCCGCCTAAAGCTGGCTAGCAAATCGGAGGATATATTTTTTATTGTCTTATTTAATTCTTTTATTATCGGGATTGCCCTCTCATACAACTGCAGTATGATGTCCGCTATCTGAACCAGAAGGTAGTGATTCTTCATTGCGTTATAATTCCTGCTGTTCGTATGCGTGATATCATACCGGTGATTCTTCTGGATGTTAAATCCTTCATTTTCAATCTTCCAGCGTTTTCTTCCGGTTATCGCAAACAGCTCTGCTTTTTTCTTGGTGATCTCCAAATTTGTAATCCACTGGAACCTTCTTTCCTGCATTATGAATTCTTCCACGTTCACCGTTCGCTTGTTATAGCTGATTTCGTTTACCCATTTCACTCCGCTTTTACAGTTCTGGATTTCCCGCTCTTTCAGTAAATGAAACTCTGCCGCCACAGATGGTATGCTTCCATCCTTAAAAGAGGATTAGATATTTCCATTCGTTATCATCACAGATCTGAAAAACTTTTTCACTGGTATACAGGCTGTCTCCCATGATGCAGACCGGAAGTCTTGGGAAGGCCTTCTTAAGCTTTCCGCCAGCCTTTTAAATGCCTTGGTTTCACAGTCCTGCTTGATTTCTTCCGCATTCATTTTCTTTTGCCTTGCCGCATCTTCACCGTCATTTTCAATGAACTCGCTTGCTATGCTTAGGATAAGGTCATCTCCCAGCACTATTTTTGCTTCTAGAACACTATGATAGTACCTTGTTGTCTTTTCACCCGTTTCCTTATCTGTAAATGTCTTAGTCAGACATTTATCATCGTTTTCCTTCTTAAAGGAATGCAGCTGCGTGGCATCCACAATAATCAGCCAGTATTTATTCAAAAAGCGTGCCCGTTCAAAACTTCTTTTTCGAATCAGGGACTTTATCATTTTTGTCCTGATTGCGGTCAGCTCATCAGGATTAAGACGGCTCAGGAAATCATTAACCGTTACTAGTGCGGCAACTCTTCCAGTTCGTCTCTACCAGTAATCAGGGCAATGTTATCAATGCATGCATTCTTATTAAATACCTGCGTCATACCCTGCATGCTTCTGACATCGCATATATTTTTCATGATTGGCATGGCCAGCATGACATCACTGGGATAATCGATATAACTAGCATGCCTTGGATCAGCTATACAGCTAAAATCGCTCCAAAGATCTTTATAAAAATGGTGCTGTACTTTCAACAATTCAAGTAGCGGGTTTCCCTCAGATGCTTTCAACTGTCTTTTCTCTGCTCGTGTCATAGGTAAAATACTCCTTTGCGAAAAAGTTTCTTTTATTTTACCATGACATGAACCTGCTAGTCCCGTTATGATGCTGAAATTTAGTGCGAAAAATATTTACCTTTCGTAACTATATTTATATTAAGTGATTGATTGCAATTGTTCACTGACATACTTTTATTTTGCTTTATACTTAAAATCTGTTTCAAATAATCTTTATTAATCTTACTAATAAAAAACACATTTTTCGAAAAATAAAAGATTAGTCAGTGTAGATTATTGCCAAATAAATACTATATCGTTAAAGTAGTCCATTTATAACAATATCATTAAAAGGCAATGAGTGTTTTGGAATAAAATGGGTCAAAAATAAAGTTATTAACTAACCATCCGTATTCATATAGTTGGATAATCTTCGTCTGACTGAGCAACCATATTGTTTCGATTTAAATTAAGAATTGTTTTTTAATAATATCGTTCCTCATTTTTTTAACTATAACTTCTTTAAAAAGCGATTCTTTATGCTTGCTTAACTAAAGCACAATCCAATATCTCTGCTCCATATTTCCATTAACTTCAATTTCATTTTCCAAAACCCCGCCATTGCTAATGATGCTTTTAGCAGAACCTATATTATTTTTATCGCAAACCATCAGAACCCGATCAATTCCTAATTTTCTGCATTCCTCCAATGCTAATGAAATCATCTTTGTAGCATATCCTTTTCGCCTTTGCGATGGTCTAATGCCATCCCCAATGTGCCCTCCGTTAAGGAGAAGTGACTCATTAAGATAGTGGCGAATATTTACAGCACCCACAAATATATCTTGTTCCGTGTCTAACCCGAAATAAGTTGTAGCAGGGACCAAACCGGGAATACCCCGTTCCTCCTCTTCCAACCCTCGAAGATATTTTTCAAACTCTTTATAATCGATTCGTCTAATTGCATAAGGTACAATTTTCTCATTTGCTAAAGACCATTCGTCCATCATTTCATTTAAATGCGTACGATATGTATTACTGAGTTTTACTAATACAATCATTATTATAACCATGCTCCTTTCAAAGTCTAGAGACTTTGCGCGTAGAACAAATCTCCGGTTGAAAGAATAAAATTCTTTTAACCTTTCACCCCTTGCTGTATAAATCTATTATTAATTCAGTAATCAACTGAAGCGGTCATTCCTTGTCGCGTCATTCTCAGCGCCGTTTAATACGCTTTCTGTTATCTTCCTGGTTTTTATTATAAGCACACTGTTACTTATGGTATAGCAAACAAAACAGATGAACATGCTTTTTCAGTTGTTCCAAGCATTCTTCAAAAGGGTATCCCAAGTCAAATTTACTTAAAATATAATATATCGGACTATAAAAATGTAGTGCCATTATATTTGCATCAAATTTCTGACATACACCATATTGCTGTATAGCAAGAAATATCTGACTTTGAAAATGAATAGGCGCTTCCAGGTAATACTCTTTAAAGCATTGAGCTGCAAGAAGAGATTTATGCTGTTCTGAAATAAGCAATTTTCGAAACATTACAGCAAAATTGTTCTGCGTAAAGAAAGTAAAAAGATCTTCTGCCATTTGTAAAAGCTGATTTTCGTCAGATTCTAAATAAGTTTGGACTGTTTGCTCATTTTGTTGTATAGGAATATTCATCTCGGTGACAGCATGATCGTACTGCTTTATCATTTCACTAAATATAGCATTAAAAATATCTTCTTTTCCTTTGAAATGATTGTAGATTGATGCTCCTTTTATCCCCACCGCTGCTGCAATTTCTCGCATGGATACACCGTCGTAACCTTTACTCGAAAACAGCTTGAGCGATTCAAATATAATTTTTTCTTTCGTTGTCATTACTGTTTCCATGGGCGCTCTTTTCCAAGCCAGCCACGATCTTCCCAATATTTCTTTTCGGTCGGGCTACTTCCAAAATTTGATTTTTGCATCTTTGCCATGATATGAAACATGAATTTTGTATTTAATGAAACTGACGGTGTTTTGCATTTAGAAAGTGTCTTGGCAAGCTTTTTCATATCTTTTTCAATTCTTACTTTCTTTTTTTCTGAAACACCATTCCAGTTCATTGCTTGAACACTAATACCATAGCACTTTATCCAGGGTATACCCCAATAAAACAGCGTTCTTTTAACAGGTTTTATTGCTTTCTTCGCTCCAGCCCCAGCAGTAGTTGAAATAATAACTGCTTTCTTGTTAAACATACACTTTCTTGGCTTATGTGAAATCCAATATGTAAAAGTTAAGTCAATAAAGGCTTTCATAGGCGCAGACGGTGCCATACAATAATTTGGTGTTGTAAAAAGAAGCAAATCTGATTGCTCTATTTTTTGCATGATTGCATTCTTTTCTTTATAGTACGGGCATTTTGTTTCGTCTTCAATACAAGTGTAGCATCCGGCACAGAAATAGTTAAGGTCTTTTGGTAAAAAAAACTCGCTAATTTCTTTTTCGCAGGAAATGCTGTCTATAAGCAGTTTTCCGATATTGTATGTGCTTCCTTTATGGTTTTGGCCATTTATAATCGTTATTTTCATACCCTACACCATCACCCTTAAGATTTTAATAAAAAACATGCATGCTAATATTTGTTAGCTTGATTTTAACTAACAAATGTTAGCATGTCAACAAGTTTATAATAATTTAAATAAAAAACACGTATGAGTTCAAATATTCATACATGTTTTCTCTGTGTCATCAGCACAAAAAAATGCTATATTGGAATAACTAACTTATCCATAACCTTTTTTCGCAAGTAGAAGCCTCTGTTGTTTCCACCCAATCTTGCGGATTTTCATCAATAATAGCTCAACATCCGGTTTTTATAGCTAGATTCTTTATTGTGAAACCTTCCCTTTATCTATTTTATTTCAAATATAATTCATGTTCCTTATAATATTCTTCTTTCCTTTGAATATTTCATGTTATGTGTATATGGAGTATATTATAATAAGAATGAAAATAAAAAAGATGTCGATACAACCATACCGACATCTTTTGACAAGTTTTTCTGTGTCATTAGTACAAAATAGATGCAACCGTAATAATGCTCATTTTGCATCTGAAACTACTTTTTCTCTACCGGTATCCAAATTTCACAAAAACAATCCTGATTACTGTTTTCGGAATATAATTCAAAATCAGTATCATCCAGCATTGTATAATCGGAACTCGGCAAAAACTCTTTAAAAATTCTTTCCCATGTTTTCCCAATGCAGTCTGCATCAGTTCCAACACATTTAAATACAGCCCAAATGGTTGGTGTCACATTCCAAATACGAAAACCGTTTGGAATTTCGCCGCCGTCATACACCATTCCAATACCATAGTCAAAATGAGTGTTTTCCTTTGAAATCGGAGCGCAGACACCATAGGTGTCATGATTTTTCGTGTGCTGCCTCAGCACATCAAATACTCCATTATCACCGCACTGCTTCCAAAAATCCGGTATCTCGGTATTACCGTCTTCTGATATGGATTCATTCCGAAACGCCTGCACCTTTGCTAATAACTGAAATCTTTCTTTTTCTACAATTTTGTATTCCATAATCGAACCGCCTTCCAACTGAATTTTTATTACGAGGCGATTAAAGGATCGCAACCCCGTTCCGGAACGCTTTGCCACGTTGGGCGTGACTCCGTGAAACCTTGCAAACGCTTTAGTAAAGCTTTCGGGGGATTCATATCCATACTTAAATGCCATGTCAATTACTTTCTTGTCCGACATAATTAATTCTTGCCCTGCCATCGAAAGCTTTCGACTCCGAATATAATCATTTGCTGTAATTCCTGTAATCATACTAAATAGTCTGTGAAAATGGTAGTTTGACATATATAGCTGCCTTGCCACATCTTCATAACTGATTTTTTCCAGCAAATGATTTTCCATATATTCAATTGCTTTCTGTACGCTTTGAATACAATCCATTTTTAATCACCTCGCATTCATATTGTAAGGCTTTATATCATTTCTGTCCTATCCATGCTTGCTCACTTTTGTCTGAAAAAATAAATATTCTGTATCAATATAAAAAGTCAAGTTGAAGATGACGCAATTGCATCCATTTCAACCTGACTTTTCTAACGTGCCTGGCGGGATTCGAACCCACGGCCTTCCGCTTAGGAGGCGGACGCTCTATCCTGCTGAGCTACAAGCACAAAAGCAACATATCTATATTACTATTTATCGCTTGTTTCGTCAATATCTTAATTTATTTTTGTGGATTCTGGGTGGATTCTTGAATTTGACATAACCAAATCCCAAAATCAGTCCTTCCCGTTTTCATTAAATGCTACATATCCCTGCATCCATAGGTTCCCTTTAAATCTTCGTCCTACCATAGGTTCCCCAAGCAAATCCTCTTTGTTGATGCATAAACGGAACTGAATGTCGTTGCAGGATAATTGCATATCATATAATTCTTCTTTTGTATATGAATTAACGATTAAATTGCATTCCTTAATTGTAGCAATCACACTGTAATTATCGGATTCGGATCCAAACGGGATAAAGCAGGTATCTACGATTGAGTAAACATCCTCCTTCTTCGCTCTTCTGGATACGGTCGCATATAAGTCAATGTCGTCAATGGTTAAATTATCAATTGCGTCTTGATTCCCTTTTTTCGCTTCCGCGATCAGGTTGTTTCGATACTTTGTCTCAGCACTGATATTACGTACCTGGACTTCGTCCATTTCAATTGGCAATAAAATACGCCCTTCCAAAGAAAGCGCTGTAAGGGATATCGGGAAAGGGGTATTTAGAGGCATATTCTGCTTTTTCTTTTCCAGATACTCTACTACATTTTGCAGATAAAAAATCAAAGACACGCCTAAACGATAATCGTCACACATTCCGGTATAGGCTTCCGTGTCCACTCTTTTATTGATCCCCGCTTCTTCTCTGGTGCTAACGGATTGTCCCTGTAGATACGGGAAGTAATGCTCCATATGAAACACACCATTTTCATCCTGCTCCCCACGAAGGGTAATCCCTAATCCATCGGCATACTCCTTTGAAATTTCAACGATAGATACCTTATCATTTACTTGAACCAACCTTTTTTTATCTGAGCTTTCTAAAATGTTTTCTAAAAGTTTATTTAAATCCATTCTATGAATAACATTGCTAAATCCAATTGCTCTTAAATAGCTATGCATATTTGTCACCTACCAATCTATCTTACCTTACCTTTTATGAATGATCTATGAGTATATTATTCTAAAAATATTTTTAGTTTCTATTCCTTACGTAACATAATATATATTACGCTTCTTTTTCTTAATTCATGTGCTAATTATTTATATCATATTTTATTCACACTGACAAGTGTGGGAATAAAAAAATGAACGTAATAGAAAAGGCTGCTACAAACGAATAAATTCCAGCGCATGCTTCGTTATGTAGTAGCCAATGATTAATTCTTATCCACGTTACCTCTGTTTCATCAGGTAGAAATCCACAAATTCATGATATATCCACAGGATTCCTGAAAACTCCATGCTATTCTTCCAATCGGTATCACTGATTCAGATTAATCTATAATCGTTCCGGTGATAAAAAGGGTTAACTCCTTGGTAAGATCCCTTTCAATCCACTCTTCCGGTTTCTTCCCTTCTTTATTACGAATAATACGAACCACCGGTCTGGTAGGACATTTTGGATTCTGTCTTAAAACGATGCCAATCTCTTCTTCATTTGTTGTTACAAGAGCTCCGGTAGGGTATGCTGCTACAGAAGCAACAAATGCCTTCACAACCGATAAGTCAAATTTCACTCCCGCCTGGCTTACAATATAATCGATGGCATCATGAACCTTCATCTTTCTTATCAGATTACCATATACAATACTATCAAACTCATCACTTACCGCAACTATTTTACTCCCAATTTTGATTCTACTCTCTTTTAAATGAAAAGGATAGCCCGAACCGTCCAGCCGTTCATGGTGGCTGATCACAATATCCTTTGAAACCGGCGCAAGCCAGTCCATCTTCTCGATCGCCGAATAACCGTAGATAATATGCTTCTTAATTTCTTTTCTTTCCTTATCTGAGCAGTTTTCCAAATCTATATTATTATAATCTAAGCTGATATAAGTAAAACCGATATCATGAAGGAGGGCACCAATTGCTATTTCTCGAATACGTTTTCTTGGAAGCTTTAAACGAAATGATAAAATAACCGAAAGCGCACAGACATTCAATGAGTGGGAATATGTACTTTCGCTCTTACTTCGGATACTGGATAGATTATATATTACCTCCGGTTCCTGCATAATATCATATATAATCTCATCTGCAACCAGTGTTATTTCTTCCAGTTCGGAATTATTATGATACGAGTATTTCTGTAAAATATTCTGCACCGCTTTTTGACATTGTTCTTTGATCTGGAATTCAAGACTATCCGTCAAATTGATTCCTTTTCCTATTTCATCTTCTACATAGATATATTCAATGTCTAGATCCTTCAGACGATTAATATATTCTTTTCTCACAACAGTTCCTGCCGTCATTAGAACTGTTTCATTTTGATTGATAATATCTTTTGCTAATCGTTCGTTCCCCTTAATCGAATCCAATGATATAATCCGCATACTTTTCCCTCCCTTTGTTACAGAATAACTTATGTTTTCAAAATATTCAACTATATCCTTCCATATTCTCCATTATCTTTTTTTATCTATCAAAAAATCATATTGTTGCCTGGTTTTCTCACTTACTTCTATAACTATTTTTTGCTTTATAACATTATTTTACCACAAGAAAATAATTTTTGTATATAAGTTTAAATTAAAACGTTAAAATTTGAAATGTTAAATTTTTAACAATCAAGCTATTCAAATTACTTTTCTCAGGGCTAACTATTCCTTTGTTCATAAATTATAGAGCAAATATTATATTTTTCATAGCTATGCTAACGCTATTTTACTACCCCATGTTTCTCGTTGCAATGGTGTTGAAGTCCTACAAGGTTTATCTTTTTCCCGAGATATCAAAGCTATATTGCAGGTAATAAGATATTTCAGCTAATGAAGAAATTAAGATATCATCCTAAGAACAATACAAATGCATTCGACTGTCGGTTCAACAAGTTGAGGAACAATAACAAATTCAAGACTGCCTCTCGTATCTGAGTTAGAAGAATTCTATTAAATTGCTTATTATGGAAAATGAATATTCCGAAGAATCTTAGAGTTTGGAAATGTAAGGTCTTTCAAACAGGTAATTCTGTATTATAGCAAAAGCCCCCTTATCATTTACACACATTACAATAAAGGGGCTTATGCTGCTTCAAATTATTTTATCTTCGAAGTCTTTTATTTAATTATTCCATATAGTTCGTACTATTAACTGCCATATCTAATGCTTTTTTCTCATCACCGGATAGCTCTAAAAAAGATTCTCCTTTAATAATTTCTTTCAAATAAGTATAGCATCCTTCTCGACTGCTATGTACCGAATTGAGAATAATCCCATTATTATTCTTATCCAGTAAAGCTAATACAAAGCTAAGCTTTCCTCCCATTTCTTTGAAAGCATCGTACTTAACAACACCGATCTTTTGATATGTTACCATCAGATTATCATTTATCTTTCCTAATTCTGTTTTTATTACTTTAGAATCTACTTTCAACTCATCAATTTCGCGAAATCGGTTAAGAATCTGGTTTTCCAGAGATATTCCATCCGCTCCTGACATAAAATTTCTATATTTCTTATTTAACTTTCTCTGTTTTATTAGCAATACAATAATTAGAATCAAGAGAATTAACGTAAATCCAATCATGCCTAGTATAATGTAATCCAAATTGTTATTCATTATCTCAAAGATATTCATTCTATTTCTCCTCATTTCTTCGCGGCTTTATGCGGTATTTTGGAGTTTATGAATGTTTATGCAGACGCAAACTCCGTAAGTGAAAGAAGTTGAATTCCTCCCCTTTTTTATCCATATATGTATATCCTGTGATATTCTACCATCCTATTACATAGGTCTTTCAGTAAACCTCGTAACCCCGAATTAATTTTCCAGAATCTGAAACAGATCCATAATTCTTTCTAATTCATCAATCGAATAATAGTCTATTTCAATTTTTCCCGTATTATTTTTATTCTTACGAATAGAAACTTTCGTTCCCATAATACTTCTTATTTTTTCTTCCAATTCCCGATAAATTAACTGATCTTCTACAGTTACGGCTGCTTCTTTATGTGGTTTCCCCTTCAATAAGCTTTTTACTAATTTTTCCGTCTCACGCACGCTCAATTTTTCATCAAATATCCTGCAAGCGGTATTATATTGCTTTTCGAAATCTTCGATGGGCAGCAACGCTCTGGCATGTCCACTGGATAACATGTCGTCAATTAACATTTGCTGTACTCTTTTATCTAATTTTAGCAATCGCATTGAGTTTGTTACAGCTACTCTGCTCTTTGACACTCTTTCTGCTACATCATCCTGCTTCAAATTATATTCTCGAATTAGTCTTTGATATGCCATAGCCTCTTCAATCGGATTTAAATCTTCCCTTTGGATGTTCTCGATCAACGCTATCTCAACAATTTCTTGCGAATTGTATTCTTTTATGATTGCAGGAACTTTCTTAAGACCGGCTAACCTGGCAGCACGCCATCTTCTCTCTCCGGCAATAATCTCGTAATTCTTACCCCGTTTTTGAAGAATTAGTGGCTGAATTACACCATATTGCTTAATGGAATCCGCCAACTCATGTAAAGCATCCTCATCAAAATTCTTTCTTGGCTGTGCCTTATTTGGCTCTATTTCATTAATGTTAATTAATGTTTCACGTGAAATATTATCTGTTTTTTCTTCCTTCTGATTAATAAATTGTTCTGGTATCATGCTATCGAGACCTTTTCCCAGTCCCTTCTTTATAGCCATAGGTATCCTCCTTAACTACTTTTTTCTTCGAAATGATCTCTTGGACTTTTTAGCTTTCTTTTCTTTTTTAACAAAAGTTGCTTCCTCAAGATCATTTTTCTCTTTATCTATAACTTCATCCGCTAATTGTCGATACCCCTCCGCACCTGCAGATTTAGGATCATACAGATTAATCGGTATCCCATGACTAGGCGCCTCGGCCAGTCTGACATTTCTGGGTATTATCGTTTTATAAATATTTTGTCTTAGATTCTCTTTCACATTTTCAACTACTTCTAGCGAAAGGTTTGTCCTGGCATCATACATAGTAAATACAACACCCTCAATTTCTAGAGAAGGATTTAATCTTTGCTTCACCAAATTGATTGTATGAATAAGCTGTGTTAATCCTTCAAGAGCATAAAACTCACATTGTATTGGCACCAAAACGGTATCTGCGGCTGTCATTGCATTAACCGTAAGTGTATTTAAAGACGGCGGGCAGTCAATCAGAATAAAATCATAATCCTTATTTATTCTTTCGAGTTGCTTTTTTAATATGTACTCTCTATGATCAATTCCTATTAATTCAATTTCAGCACCGGCTAGATTCACATTGGAAGGTAAAATATCTAAGTTATCATATTGATTTACAATACGGCAATCCTCTAAAGTACATAATCCAATCAGCATTTGATAAATTGAATTTTGGAGTTTATTTTTGTCAATTCCCAGTCCACTTGAGGTATTTCCTTGCGGATCAATATCTACAGTAAGCACTTTCTTATTTTTTTCAGCTAAACATGCTGATAAATTGATAGCTGTTGTAGTCTTCCCAACTCCACCCTTCTGATTTGCTATTGCAATAACTCTTGCCATGTAATCCTTCCTTCCAAGGTTATTTTGTACTATATTTCGTACACAATTTTAATTATATCATTATTTAACTTTTATATCTATAGAAAATCTAAATTATAACATATTGTCTAAATTTAAGTCATTTTTTATACAGAAGGATAGAAGTAAAGTATTTTTTATTCTTTTAGGGTATAGTTTATCTCTTATTGGTAGTTGAAAAACTTAGCAATTCAATAAAACTCGTAGAAACGGCAAAAATGTTTCACGTGAAACATTTGCTTATAACGGTTCATTCTAAGTCAGCAACCACCACTTTAAGTGGTGGTTTGCTATAGCCCTATAAGGGCTGGTTACATGCTCGCCTAAAAGGCGGGTATCGCAAGCATTATTACCATCTGCCTCTTTAAGAGGCTCTACTTGCTTTGTTCTTCCTGTTTTGATTCTTCTTGCTGTTCTTGTATATATCTTTTTATCGCATCTTCAGTGATATTTCCAACCATCGATACATAATAACCACGTGCCCAAAACGACCTATCCCACTTACTTCCTACCTCTGGATGTTTATCAAATATCATTAGTGCACTTTTTCCCTTAAGATAACCCACAAATTCAGATACA
>SVEA01000006.1 GCA_015057615.1 Lachnospiraceae bacterium
ACATGCTCCTGAAATAAGACTACGACATTGTGCGGCAAAACCGTTAAGAGCCTGCGGTCTCCTACAGAACTGTGCAGTCAGGGAGGCATATACACCTAAATCAAAGTGCAGTTACCGCCTCCCTGAATCTGCCGTCTGACATCTGATACCTCCCTATAAAACGCTGCATTTGCAGCTTCCATATACGGACGAACCCATAGTAAGCCAATACCAAGGCTCAAAACACTTAGTAGAATCCAACCAATAAAACTAAACTGCATACAAAACAGTCGCCACTTATTCCCCTGCATCATTTCTTTCGAGCGAGTAATTGCTTCATTCGCTCCATACTCAGGATGCTCTGCCATAATATACGGAGTCATAGCGTAGCTGTAGGAAGCTATAATACCTGGAATAATTAGCAGAAGTGACCAAAGCAATACATACAGGCCACGCAGAAACTGCATGCAAAAACCTGCACCGATACGATCAAACTGGGTAAACAAGTCATTAAAACTTACTTCTTTTCCATCTGTTATATTTAGATTGAATTTAACATAGCCAAGAGTGATTGCTCCACCTATAATAAAACCTACTATAGCCCAAATCACTAGTACCGTAATAGACCCAATGATCCATGGGCGCAGTATTGTTCCAATATCACTATTAAACCAATCCCTTAATCTTACTCCATTACGGTTATTAGCGCTAGATGAACCTCCACCACCACCGCCCCCACCAGTAGTAGAAGCGCCAAGTAATGAGGCTACAAAACCGGTACCAACAGCAAGTGCCCATCTGCCACTTAAACTCTCACGGGCAATTCTTCTGAAATCTTCTGCATATAACATTGTATTCCTCCCCCTTTAGCATATATTTACTAATGTTCTTTTCGTATGTGATCTATAACTATATGGTAAAATATAAACCTGTATATTTCGTTTATGAATATAAGGGTAATGATTATAGATAGACAATCTGACTACAAATCCTTTATATCACAAAAAATACTTCAAATCACAACACATTAAACATGTATTATTAATATAGTATTCGTTCATCTCATGTTGAAAAGCTACTACTTCACCTTGTGATCTTCCAACAATCCGAAACCCATTTTTAACATAAAAATCGATTGCCCAATTCGCTTTACTATGTACTAATAATATGATTCTTTTAATCTTCTCACTTTTTGCCTCATTTTTTAATATGTTAAGTGTTTCTTTCCCTAATCCCTTACGCTGATATTCCTTTAATAAATAAAAACCGACAAGATATATTACATCTTCATTTAGTTTTTTGGAGGCTTCAAATCCTATATAACTTGATTCGAAAGAAATAATTCTCATATTATAGTTACCGGGCAAACCACCCTCTTCGTATCGTTTGGCTTGCCGTTCAGAAGCTCCTTCCATAATAGGGTCATACAATTCTTTCATTTCCCTACAAACTTTCGCAATAAAAGCTATATCTCTTTGGACTGCATTTGTAATCTGTATATGCATGCCGCACAATCTCCCTTATCGTTTAATTATTCACCATTGTAAAGAAGTTGGCTTTCTATTATTAATAGATTATAATAATATCAATTAATTTCCAAATACAGCATTGACCGTAGTGGTAATACATTCTATAATAGGTGGCATAAGGTAGGTTATTATTTCCATTTATTATTAACGATAAATCTGCTATGAAAGGAAGAATTAATAATGAGAAAGATTAAAATAAGGTTAGATTCCATTTACGCTTTATTCGCTATTATAAGCTTAATTTACGTAAATTACTACCAAGCAGCTTTGTACTATAAACATACAACTCAATATTCATTCCTGTTTGATAAAACATATGAATATATTGCGATTCCATCCTTTTATTTTTTTGTAACTGCATTTATTACCTTTGTTATTTTCGATATTTTTAATATTAATATAGCAAAGAGATTATCTAAAATTATCTTGTTAGTTATATGTCTCGTCTTAATTTTATATATTGTCTTAGTTATATTAAAGATCGCCAGAGTAATAGCAATACCTACCGTTGGTTTTGTCTCAATATATTCAATTATTTTTTCGGTTTTGGGATGTTTTTGTACTCTTGCTTCCCATAAAAATGAATAGTTATAAGGATTAATATTTTCACAGATTACCTCATATTTACTCCGGCATGCTTTATAGCCAGTTTCGTTCCACTATATACGGTCGTTCCAACACATAATGTATAATCGCTTTGATACTTGGAACCCCAATAGTCATAGACTTTTTCTGCTGCATTGGAATCATTTGCCCAAAATCCTGCTACAAATTCTGATCCTTTGGTAGCTGTAATCACATATCCTGTGTACTCATTTTCATCAATTTGTATTTTATCATCTTCTGTTATTGTACATCTTTTCTTTGCAAGTTCTTTATCATTTCTTCTGAAGCAGGCCAATCATTAGCTGAAGTTGAAGTATTACATGCTATATAGGCGATAATAGAAATACATAATTCACCAACAAGACAAATTAAGATCTTAGTCGTTTTCCCTATTTATCTATCTCCCCGCCTTTTTTTGAGGTAGACTCCATAGTATTAAAGCCGAAACCTTTATTTTTACATTGTATTGTAGCCAACAATTTCCATCGTGTCAACCATAGATTCCCATATATCACATGGATCTTAAATGTATTTTTATATTCCACTTCATTATTACATGAAATTTACTAAATTTCATATATTTCCAGGAGCATAGTACCTATATAGTTGCTATTTTTTTATTTGATCCCATCTTCGAAGATTTCATCATATTCCAATTCGTTATTTTTATTAAAACGTATCCATTTACCATGCTTCTTATCATTACGAAAAATTCCTAGCTGCCATAATTGTCCTGTTTCCCTATAAAATATCCACTCTCCTTCCATCTGATCATTTTCATAAGCCCCTTTCGCTTTTACATTTCCATTCTTGCAGAAGTAATTAGAATATTATTATCGTATCGATATACTTCCTGACCATTTACATAATATTCCCTCGCTCATCTAATTTATTTATATTGGTATCTCGTTTTATAATATGTTACTAGGTTTCTACCGAAAATACGATATTATATTGCTAACTAAAGTTTTACATTTATAGGCATATGATTCACTACTGGTAAAAACTTGTGAAGCAAGTCCTCCGTCTTAAGCTTAATGCTGGAAGTATTGATACATGGGTGGCATGCAATATAATCACCCAGAAGTATTTCCTCATCAATTAATAATTGAACACTATGTTCCGTATCATTCATCAATCCCATTACACTGACTGACCCAGGAGTTATATCTAACAACCTCTCCATATCCTCGGCCGCAGCAAATGACAACCTTGCGCTGCCAATTTGCTGTGACAAATCCTTTGTCTTAAATTTCTTATCTCCTGGCATTAATAAAAGATAAAATTTAGTTTTCTGAGCATTACATAAAAATAAGTTCTTACACATAGGAACGCCCAGAATCTCATCTACCTCCTGGCATGCTTCCATCGTAGCCAGAGCCTCATGATCCACCCTATGATATTCTATCTCTAGCCTGTCTAATAAATCATAAACTCGTATTTCTTTTTCCAGCCTTCCTGACAAATCAACTGGTCTTCCATTTTGTATCATTATTCTATATCCTCCTGAATTTAGATAACACAGCACGGATGCCTTATCTTCCTACATCTTCCATCAATTATAGCGTATAACTTAGCATCCTTTACCACGATGAAATTATTCCCAAACAATTCCTCGTTATTATAGAATACTATAATGTCTTTTTCTCAATAATACAACATTTTTTATCATTATTAGAATTAAAAAAGTCCAAAGAATATCACTCTGAGTATTATTTTAATTTAACATAACAAAAAAGCTCAAAACAATCATGTCTTGAGTCTCTGCTTTAACCTATTTAATTGACTTTCTTCTACACACGAAAATGTGATCATCCATAAGTGCTAAAGCATTTCTAACTAGGTAGAAATACCTCGCATTCTCTAACAAACCTGTTTAGGTCAAGCCCTCGACCTATTAGTAACAGTCAGCTCCATACATTGCTGTACTTCCACCTCTGTCCTATCTACCTTGTCGTCTTCAAGGGGTCTTACTAACTTCTGTTATGGGATATCTTATCTTGAGGGGGGCTTCACGCTTAGATGCCTTCAGCGTTTATCCCTTCCAAACTTGGCTACTCGGCCATGCTCTTGGTAGAACAACCGATACACCAGAGGTTCGTCCATCCCGGTCCTCTCGTACTAA
>SVEA01000050.1 GCA_015057615.1 Lachnospiraceae bacterium
CAATTTGCATGATTTATGTGTTGACAAGTAATATGAAACAAATTTCATTCGCAACACATGGGTCTCACAAAGCACTGCATAAAACGCAGTACTTGGATTGAAGTACGTAGTGGTACATAAGACCCACAAACTACGTGGTCTAAGTGCCAACGACTTCAAACAGTTGCGAATTAAAATATTGTTTCTTATTACTGAAGTTTTTCTTTGATTTGTGCAAATTGGTGAAGACGATTGTTGAGAAGGCTTTTATCACTCATGTCATAATCGAACGAAAGCAACCATTATACATATTGCCTTGACACCCGAATCTGCGGTGTTTCGACTGGAGGTTAGTATGAAAAAGTCATTGATTTTGCTGCCGGTAATTATAATAATGGCATCATTAACTGCATGCCAAAGAACCAAAGAGGAAGCTGACGCAGACAGTAAAACGAATGACGCACATGCAATAGAATACACTGCGGAAGCGGTAGCACCACAATCCGGAGACGCTGCAAAGGGTGCGTCCACAGAAGAAAAAAGCGTTATCACCGTAACCTTTCGGGATGACGGCCAGGGTGAGAATGGGATACTATGGAAATGGGTGCAGGAAGCTTATGACAGCTTTGATAAAAAAGACAGCTGTGAACTTAACATTTCACCGATCACTGCTTCCGAAGGGGATTATTTTGCCAGAATTGCTCTTGCCCTGCAGTCGGAGAAAACCGTACCGGATCTGGTGGCAGAGGATACTTACCAGCTTGTAACTGATGTTGAATCCGGATATCTTACGGCACTGGATGATTATCTGGCAGAGTATGCGGATTGGACGGATGGTTCCTATTATGAAGCCTTAAAGGAGGGGGTTACCGCAGCCGATGATCGAGTGTATGGTGTGCCGTACAATACGGACACTCGTGGATTATGGTATAACAAGGAAATCTTTCAGCAGGCAGGTCTGCCGGAGATTTGGGAGCCGAAGAGCTGGGATGACATCCTTTCTGCCTGTCAGATTATTAAGGAAGAGGTTCCCGATGTGGTACCGTTCTGGTGTAACTCCGCCGTTGCGACCGGTGAAGCAACGTCCATGCAGACATATGAAATGCTTCTATATGGAACTGGGGAAAGATTACTTGAGGAAGCGACCGGCAAATGGATCATATCCAGTCAGGGGATTTTAGATTCCTTAACCTTTTTAGAAAAAATATATAAGAACGATTTCGGACCGCCGTTGTCCAAGGTGTTAAACGGACAGGCAAGCAATACTTCTGCCAGGGAATATTTGCCGCAAGGCAAGCTTGTCATATCGCTTGACGGGATCTGGATCACCGGTAATTATCTGAAAACAGGTCCGGCGACCTGGCCGGAATACAGTAAGGTGTTAGGCTTTGCGCCTATGCCAACCCAGCATGGTGATGGTACCGGCATCATCACACTTGCTGGCGGCTGGGCATGGTCCATTCCTGCAAAATCAGATAACAAAGACCTTACGATGGAGTTTATCAAACACTTAATGGAGCCTGATATTTACGTGGATGCGCTTATTGCAATGGGCAGTATCGGAACCAGGGCAGACATCGCAGATAATAAGAAATATGTATCCATGCCCTTTATCCAGACCGCAACTGAATACCTGGAAGCGGCATACTTTCGACCGAAGGACAGCAAATATCCGGCGGTATCTTCCCATATTCAGGCAATGGTGGAAGCGGTTGTATCCGGAACCAGCCCGGCAGATGCCATGGCAACCTATGGTGTGGATGTGACCCGTACCGTTGGGGAGGATAATGTGATTAGGTAACAAAGAGTTTGCCTTGGCAAACTCTCGTACCGTGCGCGTTCTGCCGCAGGTAGATAAATACCTTACGAATACATGTTTCAAGTATTCGTTACGTGCTGAGTGTGTCATCCCAATGCGAACTATGTTCGCATGGAGGTTTTTTATCGTATAGGACGCAATTTTCTATACGATAAATAAAATATTCCCAGACAAATGGTATGATTTGTCTGGGAATATTTCTTGGTGATATATGGATTTTGCAGAATTAAGCTACAACAACGTTAACAGCTTGTAAGCCACGAGGGCCTTTTTCTATATCAAACGTTACGTTTTGATTTTCTTCCAAAGATTTAAAACCATCGGTAGCGATTCCTGAGAAATGTACGAATACATCTTCGCCAGTTTCGTCGTTTGTGATAAATCCAAATCCCTTTTGCGCGTTAAACCATTTTACTGTACCTTTATTCATGAAAGATACCTCCTATTAATATAATTTGAATATTTAGGTGAAAATAAAAATCACATATTTTTGTAAACCATGAAATGTATTAATGACTTACAAAAATATGTGAATCAAATTTGCATCCAAAATAACTTCTTAACTGTATCATGAATAGCACCGGATGTCAACACTTATATCAAAAGATTTGAATGTCAAAAGCGAAATGGTTACTATTCACACCCGACATGTATATCATGTTATGATTTCGACAAATGTATCCGATTCGGAGATGCTTTCGCTTAGTTGCATTACGTAGCGGTACATAAGGCTCCAAAATACGAAGCCAAAGTACCAACGAATGCAAATACTCCTGATCGGATATCATTTGTCGAAATCATAGGATAGACTTTGCCCATGTGTGAACAGTAACGCGAAATGTGTGCCGAATACTTATAGTTCACTTGGAAATAATAACCCCTGGAGGTGTTTCCAATATGATATCACGTAAATCGGTCATAACGTTCGGCATGGTTGCAATTCCGATTGCGATGTACACAACCACGCAGGACAATGACATCCATTTCAATCAGCTGCATAAGGAAGACAAGAGCCGAATCCGATACAAGAAGACCTGCGCCCACTGTGGCAAGGAGATTGCTGCGGGAGACATTGTCAAGGGCTTCGAGTATGATAAGGATAAATATGTCGTTGTCACGGATGAGGAGATTGAAAAAATCAAGACAGAGAAAGAAAAATCCATACAGATCCTGCATTTTGCCCAGTTAAATCAGATTTCCCCGGTCTACTATGATAGAACCTACCAGGCTGTTCCCGAGGCAGGAGGAGAAAAAGCCTTCGAGCTGCTTCGCTCCGCTTTAATGGGCGAACAGAAGATAGCGATAGGAAAAACCGTACTGGGCACGAAGGACACACTGATGGCGATCATCCCCCGGGAGGATGGTATCCTTATTTCCACGATGTTTTATGCGGACGATATTAAAGAGCTTCAAAAACCATACTCGAAGCCTGCAGTGTCCGAGCAGGAGCTTAATATGGCGAAAATGCTGATCAATTCCATGGATACGCCCTTTGACCCTGAGAAATATAAAGACGAATATCAGGAGCGGCTTCGCGCGCTTATTGAGACCAAAATATCCGGAAAGGAAGTCGTTGCCGCAGAACCCGAAAGTGCCGGCAAAGTAATCGACCTTATGGAGGCTCTTCGGGCAAGTGTCGAGAAAGCGAAGAAAGACAAAGAAACGGCGTGATTCTATGACGGAAAAATTAAACGAGTACAATCAAAAAAGGAATTTTGATCGAACCTTTGAGCCAGAAGGAGAAATAGAAGCTTCGGAAGAGGGACTGCGATTTGTCGTCCAGCACCATATGGCTCGAAGAGACCACTACGATCTGCGGCTGGAATGGGCGGGTGCTCTACTAAGCTGGGCGGTACCCAAGGGTCCCTCCTATAATACCCATGACAAGAGGCTTGCCGTACAGGTGGAGGAACACCCGCTGGAATACCGGAACTTTGAAGGGACGATTCCCAAAGGAGAATACGGCGGCGGTGTGATCATGCTCTGGGATGAAGGCTTCTGGGAGCCGCATGGAAATGTTGAAGAAGGGCTCCAGAAAGGCGAGTTGAAATTTGTTTTAAATGGAAAACGGCTGAAAGGAAAATGGACTTTGGTCCGCTGGAAGGCAAAATCAGGCGAGACAAGGGATAACTGGCTTTTGCTGAAAGAACGAGATGAGTACGTGAAAACGGCTGACGGAATATCTGAATTTACCACTAGCATCCGGACCGGACGAACCATGGAGGAAATCGAAAAAGGGGAAGATGAAAAAATCACGAGAAACCCTTTTGACAGAGCTGATGCACAGCTTGCCAAATTAGTGAATAAGGCTCCGGAGGGTGATGATTGGCTCTATGAGATGAAATATGACGGCTACCGGATTCTTGCGTTTGTGGAAGGCAATCAGGTACGGCTGCTTACCAGGAATGGCAATGATTATGTGAGCCGGTTCCATGACGTTGCAGCTTCACTTATTGACTTTGCTGCCGGAAGAGCGATGGTTCTGGATGGAGAAATAGCAATCACGGACGAAGCAGGCAAGACGGATTTTCAGGCTTTGCAGAATTATATGAAAAATCCAAAGGCTAAAAACCTGACCTATATCGTCTTTGATCTTCTTGCGCTGGATGGAGCGGATCTTCGAGATCACCCTTTGATAAAACGAAAAGAAATGCTGGAGGCTTTCATGAAGGATGCCCCCAAAAATCTCTATTACAGCCGTTATGTCAGAGGAAATGGAAAGGAAAGCTTTGCCGCCGCCTGCCGCCTTGGTATGGAAGGAATCGTAGGGAAAAAAGCGGATTCTATTTACAGCGGAACCAGAAACGGTGACTGGATCAAGCTCAAATGTGATAAAAGGCAGGAATTCGTCATCGGAGGATATACGCTTTCGGAGAAAAGAACAAGCGGGATAAGCTCCCTTCTCCTTGGTGTCTATGAAGGGGACGAACTAGTTTATACCGGACGCGCAGGCACCGGATTAAGCGAGTCTGACATGAAGATGCTGAAAGAAAAATTTGAAAACATAAAAAGAACAGATTCACCTTTCAAGCTTGCACCGGAGCCCAGGGCAAGGGAAATAATTACATGGCTTGAACCGGAGCTTGCAGCGGAAATTAAATTTGCTGAATGGACCAAGGAGAATCTATTACGACAGGCAAGCTTCAAAGGCCTGCGGATGGACAAGAATCCCAGAGATATAAAAATGGAAAAGGCGGAGGAGAAAATACAGCCAAGGTCCTCCGGCCAAGAAGCGGAGAAGGCGATGGAAGCAAATGCAAACAGTATTATGATCGAAGGAATAAAAATTACCAATCCGGACAAGGTGATGTTTGATGACCCGGTCATAACAAAAGCAGATGTGGTCCGGTATTATGAAAAAGTCTCGGAACGTATGCTCCCCTATGTCAGCCATAGAATCTTAAGCATTGTACGCTGTCCCAAGGGAATCTCACAGACCTGCTTCTATAAGAAGCATCCGGGTCCTGGCAGCAAAGGAATCATTACAATGCCGATTGCCGGCAGCAGCGGGAAAACGGAAGAATACTTCTATATTGAGGACACCTTTGGACTGCTATCCGAGGTGCAGATGGGTACACTTGAATTCCATACCTGGGGCAGCCGTGTTGATATGCTGGAAAATCCGGATGTAATGGTATTTGATCTGGATCCGGATGAAGGAATGGAGCTAAGCCGTGTACGCCAGGGGGTGCGGGATGTCAGAAGCATTCTCACCGAGCTTTCCCTGAACTCTTATCTTAAGACGAGCGGCGGCAAAGGTTACCATGTGGTCGTTCCTCTAAAACCGGTTGCCACCTGGGATACCTTTCATGATTTCGCAAAACGCATTGCCGAAGTTATGGAGCAGAAGTGGCCGGACCGCTATACAAGCAATGTCAGAAAGGTAAAGCGTTCCGGCAGGATCTTCATTGACTGGATTCGAAATGGCAGAGGTGCCACCAGTATTGCCCCCTATTCCATAAGAGCAAGAAAAGGAGCCAGGGTGTCCATGCCGATCGCCTGGTCTGAGCTTGACATGGTCGCTCCTGATGGCATCCGTATGGCGGATGCGCTAATGAGGATAACCGGGGATGACCCTTGGAAAGATTTTTTCCAGAATGACCAGATGCTAAAGTAGTAAGGATACGATAGATGTTGCGTAAGCAATACTCATGGTCGTCGGCTAAGGAAAATACCACCTTAATCGGCGGCTTTTTATATGGAATAATAGATGCTATCAAATACTCCAAAAAGTTGTAAATCAACATTGACAATCTGGTCTATATAGCATAGATTAATAGCGTAAGGTCGATACAATATAGACCAAGGAGAAATCTTATGAAAGCATATAAACTTACCGAAAGTGAAGAAAGATTTGCAGAGCTGATCTGGCAGAACGAACCGATCGGTTCCGGCGATCTTGTAAAGCTATGTGAAAAAGAAATGAACTGGAAAAAGTCTACGACCTATACCGTGTTGAAAAAATTATGTGAAAAGGGCATTTTCCAAAATGAAAATGCGGTAGTGTCATCTTTGATTGATAAGGATGAATACTACGTCAAGCAAAGCATACGTTTTGTTGAAGATACCTTTGGAGGCTCCCTGCCGAAATTTCTAGCCGCTTTTATCCGCGGTAGAAAATTAAATGAACACCAGGCGGAAGAGCTGAAGAGGTTAATTGATGAGCACAAGGAGGTATAGTAATGAGCAGGCTATTTCTTTCCATTTTAAACATGAACCTCACAGCCGGTTATGTAATCATTTTTATGATACTGATCCGGCTGCCGCTTAAAAAAGCTCCCAAAGTCATCTCCTATGCCCTGTGGAGTGTGGTAGCATTTCGGCTTGTTATTCCATTTTCCTTTGAGAGTATATATAGTCTCCAGCTCATTTACCCCAACAAAACCACCCAATTTTCTGTAGTTGCTTACCAAATCAATTTAAGTTAAATGGCAGTTTCGGAAACAACGCAAAATTTTATACGATATAGTTGTCAGATCTAATGTTATAGGATAAGATAATAACTAGTTCGAAAAATAATAAAAGCGAGCGTAAGACTAGAAAATAGTAGTTGCATGAAATTAAGAAGGCGGTCCTTGTAAGGAAAGCACAATAAAGGAGAAAGGAAAATAATCCGGTTGTTTTTTCAATAAGCACATAGGATTAAAGAAGAGAAAATGAATATCTTTAAGGAATTTCTAAAAGGAGTATTAATTGGTATTGCCAATATAATTCCAGGTGTCAGTGGCGGCACGATGGCTGTATCCATGGGTGTGTATGATAAAATTATCAAAGCGATTACCGGGATGCGTAAAAATTTTAAGGAAAGTATTCTGACATTACTTCCTTATGGAATCGGTGCAGCTACCGGAATAGGGGTCTTATCCTTTGTTGTTAAATATGTTTTAAGTAACTACCCCATGCAGACCAGCGGATTATTCATTGGGCTGATTATCGGCGGGTTGCCGATTTTGATGAATCAGGTGAAGGGGGCTAAGTTCACCGCCGGAAATGTTATCGCATTTGCAGTGTTCTTCTGTGTTGTTACCGGGATGGCGTTTTTTAGCGGAAGCGAAGGTTCCGTCACAGATATTGCAGTGAATTTCAGTACGGTTATTCAATTGTTTTTTATAGGAATCATTGCCTCCGGTACGATGATTATACCTGGGGTAAGCGGCTCCATGATTATGATGATATGCGGATTTTACGGTATCATCATTAGTAACATCAGTAATTTTATTTCGTCCTTACTTCATTTTGATATGCCTGCCCTCTTTCATGGATTTGGAGTATTATTTCCCTTTGGCCTTGGCGTTTTGGTGGGGATCGGCTTAGTAGCAAAAGCAATCGAAATTCTATTTGAAAAGGTTCCGGTATTAACTTATTGTGCCATCTTAGGATTAATCTTTGGTTCACCGATTGCCATTATATACAAAGCCGATATTACTTCTGTTTCCATTTGGAGCGTTTTAGTGACGGTGGTGACTTTTTGCGTTGGTTTTGCTGTTTCATTCTTTCTTGGTAAGGATGAAGATTCAGAAAATGCGGTTTCTACAGAAAATGTGGATTCTGTCGGTTAATATATGTTGTGTAAAGCAATAATCTTGGTTTGTGCAAATTGCTGAAGATGATTTGTTAAGAAGGCTTTTGTCGGGCTAATCATAATCTTTTAAATAATGAATAGGAGGGTTTGCATATGGATTTTTTAGATCTGGCTAAAAACAGGTATTCTGTACGAAAATTTGATGCGCGTAAGATTGAAGAAGAAAAAGTGGATTTAATATTAGAAGCGGGCAGAGTGGCTCCGACAGCAGTAAACCGTCAGCCGCAACGTATTCTGGTTTTAAAGAGCGAAGAGGAGTTATCAAAATTAAAATCCTGTATGTCGTATCGCTTTCAGGAGACTTTAGCATTACTGGTCTGCTATGATAAAAATGTAAGCTGGAAGCGATCGTTTGACAAGAAGGACAGTGGAGATATTGATGCAAGTATTGTTACAACTCATATGATGCTGGAAGCATACAACCTGGGAATTGGATCCACATGGGTAGGGCATTTCGATCCCAAAATCACAAGGGAAACTTTTCAAATTCCGGAACATATCGAACCGGTGGCTATGCTTTTACTTGGTTATCCAAGCAAGGATGCTGCCCCTA
>SVEA01000051.1 GCA_015057615.1 Lachnospiraceae bacterium
ACGTGATCTAAGTACCAACCACTTCAAACAGTTGCTAATTAATATATTGCTTTCTATTACTTAAGTTTTTTCTTGATTTGTGCAAATTGATGAAGACGATTTGTTAAGAGGCTTTTGACACTCACATCATATTAAATGTTTTGAGATTATGGCTCGAATATGATAGAATTGCCATAGAAAACGAATGTATCCTACGGTAGCTTATTGGAAGGAGACGAATACTCACCCGATGATTACAAGACAAATTTCAGTGAAACTTGATCTACAATATCCATTTACCTATGATAAAAATAAAATTCTCTTTTTTGATATCGAAACAACCGGTTTTTCAGCAGAGACTACTTATCTCTACCTGATCGGCTGCATTTATTACAAGGATTCCTCTTTTCAATTGATCCAATGGTTTTCTGAGGGAATTGACGAGGAAGCACTCGTTCTCAAAACTTTTTTTGAATTTTCCAAAAACTATACGGTATTAATTCATTTTAACGGTTCCGGATTTGATATTCCCTATCTTCTCCGGAAATGCTTTCAATTAAAGCTTCCGTACAGCTTTGACCATATGCAGGGAATTGATCTTTATAAAGAAATATATCCGTATCGAAAGATATTAAGATTGCCAAACTGCAAGCAGAGAACCATTGAACGCTTCTTGCATATCAGCCGGAAGGATACGTTTGTCGGCGGTGATTTGATCGAGGTATATCAAAGCTACCTGGGAAAGAAGCGTTATGAGATATTAAAACGCAGACATCTTGCCGTGTCCGGCAAAGAAACAGGGGCTGTAAAATCCCCTTCCGAAGAAGAAGCATCCGAATCCGACCGATTATTAGGGCAGCTTCTCTTACATAATGAGGATGATGTGAAAGGATTGGTTCAGGTCTGTCCGATCTTAACCTATGCTGACCTGTTTGAGAAACCAATCCATATTCAAAATGCCGGTATCGAGGGAACTATGCTTATTATAGAATTTGCCCTGATTTCTTCCCTTCCGGTAAGCATTCAATTCCATACGGACAACCTGTCTTTTCAAGCGCATGAGAATGCAGCCTCACTTCGTATTCCATTGTTTCAGGGGGAGTTAAAATATTTCTATGAAAATTATAAGGATTATTTCTATCTGCCAGCAGAGGACCGGGCAATTCACAAAAGTCTGGCAGCCTTTGTGGATAAGGACTATCGCCAAAAGGCGAAACCTGCTACCTGTTATACAAGAAAGCAGGGAATTTTCGTGCCGCAATACGAACCGGTGATTACCCCTTATTTTCAGCAGAAGCATTCCGATAAAATCACCTTTCTGGAAATTCATACGGATTTTCTTCTACAGGAGGAGAACCTGGAGCGGTATGTCTCTCATATCTTATCCCATATGATTAACGGGAAAAGTTGATAGGAGTGTCAAAAGACGATTTGTTAGGAAGGCTTTTGGCATTCGCATCAAGTTGGTCGTGTAAAATAGTTTGTACCTTGGTAATACAAAAGGATCTGTAACCTTCCTTCATCCACCAATTGAAAGACATATCATTCCTTATGTCTTTCAATTGGTGAATTACAGGAAGATCACAGACCCTCTTGCATTATTCATAGTCCGTTTTTTCAACCGACCTTAATTTTATTATTCGTTGTCTTGAGCAAGGATCTCTTTTTTGTTGTAAGATCCGCATGCTTTGCAGACTCTATGAGGAACCATAAGCTCTCCGCACTTACTGCATTTTACTAAGTTTGGAGCTGTCATTTTCCAGTTTGCTCTACGGCTGTCTCTTCTAGCTTTTGATGATTTGTTCTTTGGACAGATAGACATTGTCACACCTCCTTAAAATTGTTAAAGATATCTCGGATTCTTTCCATCCGGGGATCGTATTCTGTAGTATCACAGTTACAAGTTCCCTCATTCAGGTTCTTTCCGCAATTCTTACAAATTCCTTTACAATCTTCCCTGCACAAAAGCTTCATTGGAAAATTGATTAAAATTTCATCGTAAATCAGAGTGTCCACATTAAGATCATAGCCAACAATATAATTGGTCTCATCCAGATTCTGCGCACGCTCTTCCTCCGTTAAAGTAAAATCAATCTCCTTCGAAAACCGAATACCCATAGGATACTCAATTTCCCTTAAGCATCTACTACAGTTTAAAATTAGAGAAATTTTAGTACCAGCTTCAATCATAACCTTCCTGTTGCCAAGATTCGTTATGGTAAGATTGACCGGATCCTTCCGAACAAATTCGTAAGAATTTCCCTGAAATTCAAAGGTATCCATTTCAATTGGAGCACTGATATTTTCTACTTTATCTGTCGTATTCATTATTTCTGACAAGGATATAAGCATTGTATTTTCTCCGAATATGCAACATATTTAAATTTCTTGGAACTACGGATTAAGTAAATCCAGGAATCCAAAAACAGGTCTTTTGTTCTTTTCATCCTTTGCGCACTTCTTGTATTATAACCACTGTGCTATTATTTGTCAACGAAAAATTAAAAGCATCATATCATTTGTATCATTATTTGTTACTATTCACACATGGGCAAAGTCTATAATATGATTTCGACAAATGATATCCGATAAGGAGTATTTGCATTCGTTGGTACTTTGGCTCCGTATTTTGGAGCCTTATGTACCGCTACGTAATGCAACTAAGCGAAAGCGTCTCCGA
>SVEA01000052.1 GCA_015057615.1 Lachnospiraceae bacterium
AAATGATTTGGGCTGGCAGCCTGCCACTGCTATCTAAATCCATAAAAACTATGAAAAAGCTTCATAGGGGGGGATTGTTGCGTCTTTTTGCTAACAAAGAGACGTTTTCATAATAAAAGCCTTCCTAACAAATCGTTTTCTTCAATTTGCACAAATCAAGGAAAAACTCAAATAATAGAAAACAATATTTTAATTCGCAACTGTTTGAAGTCGTTGCTACTTAGATCACGTATTTTGTAGTCTTATCTACCATTACGTACTTCAACCCAAGTGTTACGTATTTGCAATGCTTTGTATAACAACGTGTTGCGAATGAAATATGTTTCATAAAATCGGATGGTATTCTGCTCCCTGTAAAGTTATGATTCTTTCCTGATTTACGGTAGTACATGCGTTATTATTATAATTCTTTTCGTTTTGGATGGCAACCGTTAACTCTATTCTTTCTGCCGCAAAAAGCAATTTTCTATATTTTCTCATTTATATGACTTTTAAGTACTATTTAGACAATATTCAACACAATACGGCAAATAGGCATTTACGAAAAAGGTATTTAATAGTATACTATATAAAATTTGACATCATGTGAGGGGAAAATACTATGTTTAAAACGCTTACAGCAAAAATGTTATCTGTAGTAACTTTATTAGTTTTTATTTGCACCATCGCTTTTACTGCCCTATCCTACTGTGAAATAAGGCGTTCCGCGACAATGCAAATGAAAAGTGACGGTACAACCTTAATTACTATTATTCGAAGAGAACTCATCGGAAACGATAAGCTTGACCGGAAGGAGTATCAAACACTATTCCGGGAAATCAAAGAAGAGAGCAAAGGTAATATCGTTTATGTCTCCATTTCCGATGAGAATTCAAATATTATCGTTTCAGACAACAGCTCCACCGAAGACTCCGGTAATGCGCTTGATGGTATGTCATCGGTTACCGCGAATTCCTCTAATTCGGATGCCGTTTCTTCCGCCACTGCGGGCTCGGATGCGGTATCATCCGCAACAGCAGATTCCGATACGGATGGGGTATCATCGGCTTCTGCGGAGGATTCCGATATTGATGCCGTTTCCTCCGTAACTACAAAGAGCAATCCGATCGGTCTGGTTGGCTTTGATGAAACCGTAGGGCAAATGCTTATGGTCGGTGACAAAGAGGTCTATAATATCTCCACCGGCTGCACCTATAATGGCGGGCTGTCCGGTTCCTTAAATATCGGAATTTCCTTAAATGGCATGAACCGGCAAATCCAACAGTCCTTCGTAAAAATTATATTGATTTCCATTTCCATCATACTTTTTGCCCTTGCGGTCGGCATGTGCTTAGCGAGAGGACTAATGAAACCGATCTCAAAAATGTCGGAACGGTTAAAAGCTTTTGCGGAAGGTGATTTTACCGTGGGCTTTGAATTCAACAGTAAAGATGAGGTTGGAGAAATGAGTCTTGCCTTAGATAATATGCGCCAGACCTTAAGTGCTATGGTTGCCGACATTCAAAAGAATGCAAAGCAGGTATTGGAAAGTTCTGGAAATCTTACCTCCGTAATCGATGAGACTTCTACTGCCGCACACGGTATTACCAAAGCATCCGAAGAACTTGCTATGGGTTCCTCCGACTTAGCGATCAACGCACAGGAAGGACTCCTAAGTCTAAATAGGCTTGCAGAGGAGATCAATAAGATCGATCAGCAGGCGGACATTATGAAGGCAGGCATCGAACAGACCAAAGAAGCCAATCAAGTCGGTACAAACTCTTTACAGGAGCTCCAGTCAGCCATTGACGACAATGCAGACGTAACGGATAAGATCAGCGGACAGGTTGACCTGTTGACAGAGAAATCAAAAGCAATCTCCCAGATCACCTCCGTCACCAAGAATATCGCGAAGCAAACCCAGCTGCTCGCTCTCAATGCCAGCATTGAAAGTGCAAGGGCAGGGGAAAGCGGCAAAGGATTTACGGTGGTAGCAGAGGAAATCGGAAAATTATCCGCGCAAGCCTCCAGTTCGATCGCCGGTATTGAGAATGTTGTTCAGGAGCTTGAATTATCGATCACCGCCACGCAGGAATATATGCAGAAGGGTTCCCAGGCAATTCACAAAACAACGGAGATTTCCGGAAAAACAAAGCATGCATTCGAAATCATTGAAGAAGTGCTCGCCAATGTTATTCATGAGATCGAAATTATTATAGAAGGTATCGCAACCATTCATAATGACAAAAACAAAGTGGTTAATGAAATACAAAATATATCTGCTATCTCAGAGGAAGCCACCTCTTCGACCGAAGAAATTGCTTCTTCCTTGGAACAACAGCTATCAAATATAGATTTTGAATATGCATCTGCTAAGAAATTGAAAGAAATCGCTATCGAACTTGAAGAGCATATGAGTAAATTCAATATCTGAGATTATAGAAGCATACTTACACCCATAAAAACAAAGAGTTTGCAAAGGCAAACTCTCGCCCCGAGCGCGTTCTGCCGCAGGCAGATAAATACCCTACGCGGAGTGCTTTTTATGTTATAGGTAAGTTCGGAGAACTTTCCTATAACGATTCAAGGTGTCAAAAGCCGATTTGTTAGGAAGGCTTTTGACACTCATATCCTATAATACAAAAAAGGCAGCAATTCTTAGCTGCCTTTTTGTCTTTTTATTTCCTTTTGCATTAGGCCTCAAGTTCTGTGTCCGAATCCATAGCCGCGATCTCGTACTTCTCAAGGATGATCTTCTGAATCATTTCCCTGGTGTCTGAATTGATTGGATGAGCAATATCTCTGTATTCCCCATCGCCGGCCTTCCTACTCGGCATAGCAATGAATAAGCCTTTATCACCTTCAATTACTTTGATATCGTGTACAACAAAGTCGTTATCAATCGTAATTGAAACAACAGCTTTCATCTTACCCTCCTTGCTTACCTTTCGTACTCGCACATCTGTGATTTGCATAGCATGGTCCCCCTTCTGTCATAATTTATCGTTAGTTAATTAGAAAAGTTATGTTTAACACAAGTTAATGATACTTTTCCTGCACTAATCCAATTTTATACTCCCATTTTCGAGCAGATATGTACTCATTTGATAAGTGTTGAGGTTATTATATCATATTACTTTATAAATGTGAATAATATTTACGAATAAAATGTTAAATTTTGCATTTATTCTAGCATATTGAATAAGGTTATCTCTATATTTCAATTATACATCCGTTTTTTTTACCATTTCGCAATGAAACTAGCAACCTGCTCCCCTGATAAGAATATAATTAGTATAGGTCACCGCATAATGCCGATGGGTATATTCCTTAGGAATGATTTTTTTATTGTAATTTACTTCAAATAGGTTATAATAGCAGATAGTAAAATGTCATTTAATCATAATAATTAGAATAGGAAGTGTACTATGTATAAAATAGATTTCAACATACCATGCCGGATACATTTTATCGGTATTGGCGGTATCAGTATGAGCGGCTTTGCAGAGTATCTACATAACATCGGATTTAAGGTCAGCGGGTCTGACAAACAGAAAAGTAAAATCATCGAACATTTATCCAGCTTGGGAATCGACGTGCAATACGGACAAAGGCGTGCCAACATCACTCCGGATATAAAATTTGTCGTTTATACTGCTGCCATTGCCAAAGATAATGAGGAATTCATGGAGGTACAAAGGCAGGGCATCCCCATGCTCAACCGTTCTGAGCTAATCGGCCAGCTGATGATGAATTTCGACAATGCGATCGCGGTATCCGGTACCCATGGTAAGACAACGACCACCTCCATGCTCTCACAGATCTTTATCGACGGCAATCTGGATCCCACCATCTCCGTCGGTGGAATCATGGAAGCCATCGGCGGCAATATCCGTATGGGTAATTCCGAGCATTTTATTGTAGAAGCCTGTGAATACACCAATACCTTTCTGGATTTCTTTCCAAAGAGAAGCATCATATTAAATATTGATGAAGATCATCTGGATTTCTTTAAGGATATCAATGATATACGCAACTCCTTCCATGCCTTTGCAAAATTGCTTCCAAAGGATGGACAGCTTTTTATTAATGGAGAAATTGATCATTACGAGGACATTATTCAGGATGTTGATTGCGAAGTGTTTACCTATGGTATTATCGATCCGGCTTACCGTAAAACCAATGGGACCTTTGATTACGCAGCAGACAACATCGACTTTGATGATATGGACGATGGAAGCTTTGATCTGTATTATAAGGGTCAGTTTGTAGACCGTATCCAGCTGGATGTGCTTGGTCTTCATAATATCTCCAACTCCCTGCCTGCCATCGCGCTGTCGATGCAGGTCGGCATTCCGGTCGAGACGATCAAGAAGGCGCTCAAAACCTTTAAAAATTCGAAGCGGCGTTTTGAATATAAGGGCAGCATCAAGGGTATAAAGATTGTGGATGATTATGCACATCATCCGACGGCAATAACCGCTACGCTGTCTGCGGCGCGGGTATACCCGCATAATACCCTCTGGTGTGTGTTCCAGCCCCATACTTACAGCCGGACCAAGCAGCACTTAAAAGAGTTTGCACAGGCATTATCCCTTGCCGATAAAATTGTGCTGTCCGACATCTATCCCTCCAGGGAAAAAGACCCCGGTGATATTTCTTCCCGGGATTTGGTCCGAGAGCTCGAGCTTTTGGGGAAGGAAGTATACTATTTCCCAAGCTTTGATGAAATTGAAAACTTTTTATTATCCAATTGTATGAACGGCGACCTGTTGATAACTATGGGCGCCGGAGATATTGTTTCCGTGGGAGATTCTCTTCTAGGATTGTAGTTATCCACGTTATCCACAGTATTATCAACATTTTATGTGAAAATATACTGTGGATAATTTTTTTATTCTATTTCATTCTACAAATATAGACTTTCCACCCAAAATATTCATGTTTTCTATAGCTCTCCTTAATTATTTACATATATTTACATGATGAAGCACCCAATCTATCCACATTATCCACATCATCCACATTTCGGTTTATCGCCCGAAACCCCCGGAAATAGGCTATTTCCAGTTATCTTTTTCTATGCTATAATGTTGCAAGACTTAAAAATACTGCTAAAGGGGGATGGATAAAAGTATGAATAAGATATCAATAAACGCACAAGGTATTTCTGAATTTACATTAATTCCGAATACCTTTATCGACAAATTTCTGCCTTCTGCGAATGGGGCATACGTAAAAGTTTATCTGTATCTGCTGCGCTGTTTCTCCGGAAGCTGCCGAGAAGTAACAATTTCCTCCATTGCGGATTGCTTAGACAACACGGAGAAAGACATCATTCGTGCATTAAATTATTGGGAAAAGCTTAACCTGCTTTCCTTAACACGAAATATCAGGAAAGAAATCACAGAGATTACTCTGGTTGATATTCGTCATGCAGATACATCTACAAATACACCGCCAGGTCAACTTGCCGAAAGGGTCAGCCGAACTGCCGAGCTTACAAACTCCGACTCCGAGCTGGATGAAATAGCGGTTAGTATACATACGGAAACCAAGCCGGTGCAAAGGCAGAGTTATCCGCCTGAGAAAATTGCTCAGATGTCAAACAACGATGAGATTAAATGGTGCATGCATATTGTTGAAATCTATCTTGACCGGCCGTTAAAGCCGATGGATGTGCAGCTCATCCTCTACCTTTACGAGGAGCTTCATTTTTCTGCCGAGCTCATCATGTACCTTTATGAATATTGTGTTTCCAAGGGAAAGAAGAACACATCCTATATCGAGGCAGTTGCTCTTACCTGGGCAGAAGAAGGGATCGATACGGAGGAAAAGGCGAAGGAAGCCGCAGCCTCCTATAATGAGCATTTTAATGCCGTGAACCGAGCGTTTGGCATGAACCGGTCACCCGGTCAGATTGAGCGGCAATACATAAAAAAATGGGTGGAAGTATTTAATTTTCCCGATGATATCATTACGGAAGCCTGTAACCGGACACTATTAAGAACACAGAAGCCGGACTTTAAATATACCAACAAGATTCTTGAAACCTGGTTCAAAAAAGGAGTAAAGGATCAAGCGGATATTATAAGACTGGACGAAGAATTTACGAAGAGCAACCATACACACAAAACGCAAAAGGTAACTCCGATAGGAAAACCAAGCAACAACAAGTTCAATCAATTTCCTCAAAGAACCTATTCCGCTAAGGATTATGCTGATTTGGAACGGAAGCTTCTGAACAAGGGATTATAAAGGAGATTATATACTATGGCGATTAAAAATGATCATTATAACCAAATTCTGCGGGAATATGACAATCAGCAATTTGCGAACAAGCATGCGCTGGATAAACGGCGTGAGGAAGTGTTTACTGCAATTCCTGAGATTAAGGTGCTGGAGGATGAGATGATTTCTCTGGCTGCACAAAGCGGCAGGAGAGCGCTTTTCGGTGATGAAACCAGCCTGACCGAATTAAAGGAAGGCACTTCTAAGCTAAAAGCCAGGCAAATAGAGCTTCTCACCTTAAACGGATATCCTTCCGATTATCTTAAGCTGCATTACCGGTGTAAGAAATGTAAGGATACCGGATTTATCGGCAATGAAAAATGCAATTGTTTTAAGCAGGCCATAGCGGACTTAATCTACGATGCTTCTAATCTCAAGCAAATCCTCATAGAGGAAAATTTTAAGAACTTCTCTTTTCAGTACTATTCCGATGATTATATTGATGAGACGACCGGATTATCTCCGCTTTCCAATATGCAGAAGATCGTGGCGGTTTGTAAAAGCTTTATCCGGCATTTTCATGATCAGCATGACAATCTCCTGCTGATGGGGAATACTGGGGTTGGAAAAACCTATCTTGCAAATTGTATTGCAGAGGAGCTTTTGGACCGGGGCAATACCGTTATCTATTTGACTGCCTTTCGGTTGTTTGATATATTAGAGAAGAATAAGTTTGGAAAAGATGTGGAAAATACGCATCTCGCAGCAAACCAGTTTGAATATATCCTAGATTGTGATTTACTTATTATTGATGATTTAGGAACTGAATTAAATAATGCATTTACTTCCTCTCAGTTATACTTGATTATTAACGAACGTCTTTTACGGCAGAAATCAACAATAATTTCTACCAATCTATCACTTGAAAATCTTAATACCAATTACAGTGAACGGGTTTATTCAAGAATTATCAGCCGTTATACCATTTGTCGGATTTTTGGAGAAGACATCCGCTTACATAAAGCAATTAATAATATAAAATAATAATATTAACGAAAAGCTTCTTGACGAAACATATTGATAATGGTATAACTTTAAGTGCTTTTAGAAGAACGAACAATCAACTATATGGAGGGAAACGTAATGTCGAATGAGAAGATCCTAGAAACAATTCCTGTAGGCACGCTGGGAATCATTGCACTAGAAAGCAGTAAAACTTTAGGCCAGAAGGTGAATGATTATCTTGTAACATGGCGTAACAGCAGGGAAAGTGAGCACAAAGGAACAATTGCATTTGCCGGTTATCAAAGGGATTCCTACCTGCTGGATGCATGTTGTCCAAGATTCGGAACTGGCGAGGCTAAGGGCCAGATTAAAGAGTCCGTTCGAGGATCCGACCTATACTTACTTGTAGATGTAACGAATCATAGCTTAACTTACACTGTTTGCGGAAAAACAAACTACATGTCACCGGATGATCATTATCAGGATTTGAAGAGAATTATTGCTGCCGTAGGCGGTAAAGCAAGAAGAATCACGGTTATCATGCCTTTTCTGTATGAGGGAAGACAGCATAGACGTACATCCAGGGAGTCCCTAGACTGCGCTCTTGCTCTTCAAGAATTAATTCATATGGGTGTGGACAGTATTCTTACCTTTGATGCCCACGATCCCAGAGTTCAGAATGCAATTCCACTGAACAGCCTGGAAACCGTTGCAACAACATATCAATTTATTAAGGCTATGATAAAATATGTTCCAGATATTCGTATTGATGCGGATCATATGATGATTATCAGCCCGGATGAGGGTGGAATGTCAAGAGCGGTGTACTATGCAAACCTGCTCGGTCTGGACATGGGTATGTTCTATAAGAGAAGGGATTACACCCGCATTGTTGATGGTCGTAACCCGATCATCGCTCATGAATTTCTTGGTTCCGATCTTGAAGGAAAGGACATCTTAATTGTCGACGATATGATTTCCTCCGGTGAAAGTATGCTGGATGTGGCAAATGAGCTTAAAAGAAGAAAAGCCGGCAGAATTTTTGTTGCCGCCACGTTTGGTTTATTTACAAATGGATTTGACAAATTCGACGAAGCTTACAACAGCGGTTTAATTTATCGGGTACTTTCTACTAACCTGATTTATCAAAGCCCGGAACTGCTCCAGAAGCCTTACTATATCAATGTAGATATGAGCAAATACATTGCCCTCCTTATCGATACCATGAATCATGATAACAGCATAAGTGCTCTGCTAAATCCTGTGGAGAGAATTCAGAGAATTATGAAGAAACATCATGAGGATATTAAAAATAGACCGTAAATACTAATTGGTGATTGTGTAACTCTTAAGTTGAATTAATTGTGTATTTAGCAGGTACATACACAATAGCTACAATTTCGAAGTTTCACAATCAACTAGTAAATATAATGCACTGTTAAAAAGACAGGTTATTCCTTTTGTGTGACATAAGCGAGCAATTTATATACTTGTTCCTTATGGTATGCAAGATGAATGACCTGTCTTTTTTCTGTGAAAAAGGGTCATGGCCTCCTTGTGAAGGAGGGTTATTTAACCTCCCTGCATCAATTGCAGTCAGAAATGTAGCAGCCCTATTTTTAGGATTAGCCCGACAAAAGCTTTCTTAACAAATCGCCTTCGTCAATTTGCATAAACCAAGGTAAAACGCAAGTGATAGGAAACAATATTTTAATCCGCAACTGTTTGATGTCGTTGGGCACTTAGACCACGTATTTTGTGGTCTTATGTACCACTACATACTTCAACCCAAGTACTGCGTTTTATGCAGTGCTTTGCAGAACTGCGTGTTGCGAATGAAATTTGTTTCATATTACTTGTCAACACATAAATTGTGCAAATTGACGAAGTCGAGTTTATAATCGGTTTTGTCGCTCATATCTTTTTATGATATTGGTTCAAAGGTCCGGTTCATATCCCGGGTATGGATCTGCTCCATGAAATCATGCCAAATGGTTGCGGGATAGGAGGAACCAGACAGATTGTTCACGGTCTTTGGAAGATCATAGCCTACCCAGACACTGGTGGTATAATACGGTGTATATCCGACAAACCACCCATCCTTTCTCTCATCGGTTGTTCCGGTCTTGCCAGCACTTACCGTATTCTTAAGACCAAGACCCCTTGCCGTCCCATTCATAATAACACCGGTTAATGCCTCGGTCATCATCCAGGCAGCGCTTCTTTGATAAACCGGTTTTTCCAAAACTTCATCTCCGATCACTTCATTTCCCTCTGCATCCATGATCTTTACGATACAGGTCGGCTCCCGGTAATTGCCGTCGTTTTCTAAGGTTGCAAATGCCGCTGCCATTTCTACCGGACTGACACCGATGGTAAAACCGCCGAGGGATGCCGCTGGATAGTAGTCATTTGGTTGTATTTTCGCAAAGTTCATCTGAAGAAGATAGGATAATCCCACCGCCGGCGTCAGCTCCTCAAAAAGCTTCCAGGCAACCGTATTCTTCGACACCTCGATCGCCCTCTGCAGCTTCATTTCACCAACATAGTTTCTTCCTGCATTGGAAGGACCCCCTTCGAATTTCTCATCCACTACGATACTATCCGGCGTATAGCCCCGTTCAAAGGACGGTGTATAAACGATAAGCGGCTTTATAGCGCTGCCCGGCTGGCGGTAGCTTTGGTACGCCCGGTTCAGCGTATAGCCATTGACCTTCTGCCCTCTTCCGCCGATAACTGCTACCACTCTGCCATTGTCATTATCAATGCAGACAGCCGCTCCCTGCAGCTTATATACCCCCTCCTCATTGACCTCCTGGAAGCCTTTTAAAGCCTTGTCCACGGACTTTTGCAGTATTTCCTGCTTTGTCATATCAATGGAGGTATAGATGCGGTATCCCGCACGAAATAAGCTCTGCTGTATGGAGTAGTAGAGTTCATTATAAGCCTCCTCATAGAACTGTTTTGCCTTCTCATCTGCAAACGAATAGGTAAACTCAAATCCCTGCTTTGCCATCAAAGCTTTAATTGCCGAATGGTAAACATAGGTCTCTACATAATTCTTCTTATCCAGCTTCGACTGCTTTAATTGAATCTTTTCCCCAACCGCCTGCTCATACTCCTGTTGATCGATCCTATGCTCCGTAAGCATCTGTTTAAGGATTCGATCGCGCCGCTCTATGGTATTTTCATAGTTAGTTACCGGATTATACCGATTGGGGTTATTCGGAATGGCACATAGAAATACAGTCTGTGACAGGCTGAGCCCGGTTATACTCTCCCCAAAATAGCCGAAGCTTGCGGCTTGAATTCCATAATGTCCATTGGCAAAGTAGATATTATTGAAATAGAACTCCAGAATATCAAATTTGCTATACTTCTTCTCCAATTCCATTGCAATAAAAATTTCTTCCGTTTTTCTTTCATACGTTACCTTATGAGTAAGAAATACATTTCGCGCAAGCTGCTGTGTTATGGTGCTTGCTCCCTGTGTTATCT
Source organism: Lachnospiraceae bacterium (assembly GCA_015057615.1). Classification (GTDB taxonomy): domain Bacteria; phylum Bacillota; class Clostridia; order Lachnospirales; family Lachnospiraceae; genus Mobilitalea. The sequence continues at coordinate 10,714 of SVEA01000052.1, forward strand.
TTCCTTTATTTTTTATAAGAGCTATCGCAGCACGAAAATTAGCGAGATAATCGATCCCGCCGTGCTCCAGAAATTTGCGGTCCTCAGACACCAGCATGGCATCGATCGCCTCGCTTGGGATATCCTCAAAATTAATATAGTAGACATCCTTTTCCGTCTTTAAGGTTGAGATCAGATCTCCTTCGGAATCATATACCAGGCTGGTCTGAGCGGCACGGAAGGTATCCGCCGAAGAGGTTCTGATGAGCCGTCTTGCCTCCGATTGCAACTGAATTAGATTCTTCCCATAGATGTGATAAAAAATAAATATCCCGGCGACAATAATCAATAAGAGAACCAAAAATATAATTTGAAAGGCACGCTTTACTGCTTGTCCTACACTTCTTCTTTCCTTTTTATTCGATTGATTGCGATGGTCTTTCCGCATTGCTTCAACCTCCGTTTTATACCACTCAGTATAATCCTATGATTTGAGAGTCAAAAGCCTTTCTAACAAATCATCCTATAGCTCCACATAATGATAGGGTAATTTTAGTTCCTCTAATAGCCTTTGCTCCCTCCTATGGCAGCTAAATAATATTACCTGCTGCCGCTTTGACAGCTGCTGTAATGCCGCCCTCACACGGTCCTCATCATAAAGTGCAAAGCTATCATCCAAAAGTAGAGGCATCGCATTCTTTCCAAGGAGCAGATCAGATACTGCCAAACGCAGGGACAGATAGATCTGATCAATGGTACCCGCACTAAGCCTTTCAAACGGGATATATGCCCCGTTCCATCCAACCTTGATATCCAGCTTCTCATCTACTTTAAGATCCAAATACTTCTGATTGGTTACTTTCGCTATTAAATCGGACACTGCCATATTTAGCTGATGTCCGAAGCTGTCATGGATGTCTATGGATAACTCCCGGATCGTTTTTAGCGCCAGCCAGATTGCCTCCAGCTCTACCTGATTCTCTTTCTGCAGCTGTTCCAATTGTGCATAACGTTCCTTGTTTTTTAAGAGTTCTTCCTCATTCTTCTCCAGCTTCGCTATCTCCCATTTCAATCTCTCCATGCGAAGCCTATTCGCCTCCAGCTTCTGGCTGGTCTCCTCTTTTCGCTGCTTTTGCTGCTGCTTTCTCCGATGAATCTCCTCGGTAAGACGCAGCATGGCCTCCTCGGTAAGCTCCTCTTCTTTGATAAAATACTGCATGTATTTCATGATCTCTTCATAGACCACATCACGGCTGTCCTCCAGCCTGCCCTCTTGCTGCCGCAGCAGCTCGGATTGCTTCCTTACATTCTCCAGTTCGTAGGATATCCGAATGGCGCCCGCCTGCTTTTTCAGAAGCTCTTCATAAGAGTTCACATGATGGACGGCATAGATTGCAGACAACTTTTCCAGGATTTCTGCCTGCCCTTTTGCCTCCTCTTCCTCATTTACTGCAAGCTCCTTCTGCTTTCGCCTTCCGCCTTTCGTTAAAGAGGAAGCTCCAAGAAATCCTGCTAGGAAAAGGATGGCACCGATCAGGATACCTTTCGTCTGAAACCGATGAATGAACATGCTAAGAAATGCTGTCAGGCCCGATAGTCCCATACAAATCCAACGCTTTCTCCTAACCCTGCTGACGATATCCACTTTCTCCCTTTGAAGGTCCTCAAGGATCCTTGCTTGCTCCTGAGCTCCTGTGGACAGCTCTTTCGCAGTATTCCCATCCTCCGTTAGTGAAGCCGATGCGCTTTGCTCCTTTTCAAGCATCACTGCCTGTCCCTTCCACTCCGTCTGCTTCACCTCGATCTGAGAGAGCTGCCCGGTAAGCTCCTGAAAATAATGATACTTTTCCAGAATTGCCGGAAGCTGATCCATTCGTAATACTTCCTCGCCATCCACCGTAAGATCCTGAATTTGCTGCTCCTTCTCAAATCTTTCCTTCTCTTTAAAAATCTCTTTTTGCTGAAGGGTAAGCTTCTCCAAGGTCTGCTCGTTCTCCTCTCCCTCCTGGATCACAGCCTCCAATGCTTTCCGTTCCGCCTGGTCTACAGAGGCTTCGATTGATTTTATCTGGAGGGTAAGATACTCGATTGCTTTCGATACATTTACCTCATTACTTTTAGCTATGGATAGATTCGTAATATAATTGCGCAGCGCAGAGGCAAGCTCCGAATCGGTCGATGCCTTTAATTGTTCTATACTTACTGTATTTTTAAAAGCAGATTCTGTAAGGCCTGGCACAATTTCATTGATATGATTCTCTGTAAGCTTAACCTCACGCCCGGTCTCTAAATCCGTTACGGTAAAGCATTTATCATTTGCATGAAAGCTCCTATGAAGCCGATACTCCCTATCCCCAGCCATAATGTCCATGGATCCGCGGTAGGCTCCCGGATAATCCCAGGGGAGATAGCGGCTGTAGATATCGTCCTTTGAAGCAGAAGCCCGCCCTCTTGCCCGCTCTATTCCAAACAGCATTCCTTTTATAAATGTATGTATGGTCGACTTTCCAGCTTCATTATGTCCATAGATCAGGTTGATCCCCGGCTGCAAATCAATTTCATAATTATGAAAGCATCCAAAATAATCCAAAAACAGTTTCCTAATCAGCATAGGTATACCAGCCTTTCCTTCGGGTTGTCCAAACAAGCCCTATTGATCCCGCGCTCCGAGCAATGCTTCCAATCCATAGTACAGAGCCTTCTTAGCCACTTCGTCCTGTCCCGCATTCTCGCGGATTTTCTGAATAAAAAGTCCGATCATATTATCGGTATTCTCCCGGTAAATTGCATCAAAATCATAGTCCGGCACCGATTTATCAACGACCTCCAGCACATTTCCCATGGCTTTTACCGCTTCTTTGTTAAAATGGATTCCTTCCTCCCTGACCCCCTGAATTTCGAACAGATAAATATTCTGCTCTCCATGGTCCTTCATTGCTTCTTGTGCCTGATCCCTCAAGGCTCCGTTCGTCGTAGATGGATCTGCCATCAGAGTAATCTTTTTATATTCCCGAAAAGAGCTTGGAACAAAACGGATATCCGTCTTTTTTAATCCTTCCTTTGTCGTAACAATCTCACCAAAGATATATCCGCGCTCTCCAACCTCGTTCTTATCCAGCGGTTCTAATGATCCGGCATAGGCAATACGGTTACTGATAATTTCCGGCTTGTGGATATGACCGAGCGCAATATAATCAAAGCCCGACTCCTGCAATTTCTTTCTATTGATTGGGATATCCTTCTCATCCCCTCCATGAGCAAGAAGGATATGGATTTCCTCATTTTGCTGCGGCCTTACTTCGTCATAAAGCGGTTCAAGGATATCTCTTTGTAAATAACTGAAACCGTAAACCTGCGTGTTTATCTCCGGAAAGTCTATTACTTCCATCGTGTTCTTATAATACATCGACACCCGCCCGTTCCAGGAAAAGCCTTGATAATTGGATCTCGCACTTATGTAGTCATGATTTCCCGCCATAATAACCGCCCGGGCAGTTGTAAGCTTTTGAAAAAGATAGTCCGCCTCTTTTAATTCCCGCACCAAAGGCTGCCGATGAAACAAATCGCCGGCAATTAACAGTAAGTCTACTTCTTCTTCATTACAAACGGATATGATATGTTCCAGGCTGCTCCAGATTTCCCTTGCTCTTTGTTCTCCCCAGGGCATGGCGGAATCGGGAACCGCGCCAAGGTGTACGTCTGCAATATGAATGAATTTCATCGGAATCTCCTCCCATAACCAAGCCAATTCGATGATAGCGAAACTTCAATATCGTAGCTATTGTGTATCCAGAAGGTATGTGTTCCGGGGCGGTAGTAAAGTGATGTACCCATCACTTAGGCGTGGGAAGCGTTGGAGCGGAGGAATATGCACCTGCTGTATACACAATTTATTCATCTTGAAGGTTTCGCAATCACCTACCAAGCTAATCTATAATCAACGACGCAGATCGATACTCTGTTTATTTGGTAAATCTGCTTTTCGCATATTATACCATAGAGAAAATAAGAATAGCAAGCCATTGCCGAACATCTATTCTGCATTGTAGGTCTCTCGTTACTAAGTCAGCAACCACCACTTCAAGTGGTGGTTTGCTATTAGCCCTATAAGGGCTGGTTACATGCTCGCCTAAAAGGCGGGTATCGCAAGCATTATTACCATCTGCCTCTTGAAGAGGCTCTACTTGCTTTGTTCTTCCTG
>SVEA01000053.1 GCA_015057615.1 Lachnospiraceae bacterium
AAGAGTGTGTGATTATTATCCAACATAAGACACGTTCTCACTCGGTTGTCAGCGGTACATAAGGCTGTGACAGATATTTATCTGCCACAACCTAAGTACCGATGGCGACAAACGGTCTCTTTATGGAATAATAATTCACACACTCTTCTTTTTAGATATTGATGTGATAAACATTCTAGTTCTATGTGGGCGCCTTTTCAATTGTTCGTATGACAGCCTCCCTTTTGTGTAAGTGATGTGCGGATCAGCCCTTAGAAGGGGCTGATTTGCACATTTGCGTAATGAATACATACTTCCGTAATTGCCATGCCCATGGCGAAAAAGGAGAGAATAATAATTAATACAAATGCAGTTTTATCATATACCAGCGTATTATTTTCATCGGATTGAAGGAAATTGGAAATCAATATTTCCACTCCCAGACTGATAAAGATAATCGGCCACAGCTTGAATATAAAAATATAGGACAAGTTATGGAAGAAGATACGCAGCAGGAAGAGAACACCAAATACGATCAGCAGCGCACCCAGGGTAAAGGTGCCGACTTTACGAGTTTTCATTCGTTTCATCCTCCTTTTTACTGGTTTTACTCTTTACAAAGAGTGGATCGGACTCCTTCTGCTTAGAATCCTCCCTGGTCAGTTCAATTTTCTTACCCCGGATTAAATAAGCACCCAATAGAACAATTGCAACGCCTACTACAAACTGAGGCAGATAGTAGCCAACACGTATTAAATAGACCGGCAGCAGTCTTTGAAAAATCTCGTAAATATTGTTCCATAAAATCGAAAATCCAAGTATGATAAGTGCTATAGCTACAATATTGCGGTATTTACCTTGAAGCAGGATTATTTTATCTTTCGGAAGATCAGATAGGAAGAGATAATTATCCTCCATTGCATAAAATTCATCATCCGGCATGGATCGAAGGTTATGGGTGTCAAAGAAACTATAGAACCATACTAGGGGAAGCAGTAGTAGAAAAGGTCCTATATTCAGCCAGGCTCCGATTAAAATGACGAAGAAAAAGCATGCCATTAAGCTCAATCCTCTTTTCATAAAGCCCAGATACATCTGCCCTGCTCCCGGAAGCAGGGAGAAAATAAAAGTAAAGAAGTTATTTTTCTTTCTGATCATATTCGAAAACCTCCGTATTCATTATATTATTGGAAAATTCTAAGATACGATTGCTTAGATCGTCCATGTTACTCCTTATGGAAGCGGTAATCGATGGTGTGTCATGCTCGTGTATGGAAACTATCTTTGGGACTCTTGCCTGCCAGGGATCACCCGGTGGTGTATGATTCATATTCATAGCGAGCAGAAGGATTAGGGCACCGACGGCAGCCGTTCCGACTTTTAAGCTGTACAACAGGAACTGCATCCGTGCGGAAGCTTCCTTCACTTTTTTGGTAAGGAGCACATCCGGCCGCTTTATGGTATTTATAAGGTTTGCTTTCAGATCCACAGGGGCAGCTATTAGTTCTGTTTCCATGCTTTGCGCCAGTAATTCAGAACAATAATCGCAGGAGCAGATATGTTCCAGGAAGGTCACTTTATCTTCGGAGTTCATTTTATCTTGCAGGAAATCAGATAAATCAGATTGGGAAATATGCTTCCTTGCTCCATATGTATCAGCCTGCAAATTCAACTTATTATCATCCATATAATTGCCCCCTTTTTAAGTATTTCTTTTTTAACATAGCTTTCGCACGATAAATCTGTGTTTGTATTGTCTTTCGGTTTTTCCCTGTTCTCGATGCAATCTCAGCTACGGATAATTCCTTATAGAAATAATCCAACGCCACTTCCCGGTACGGTGTTTTTAAAAGAGAGCACCGTTCATATAGCTGCTTTCTGACTTCTGCCTCCAGAATATTATCTTCCGGGGAAGGCGCCCTGTCTTGCTGTGTTAGAAAATATTCATTCTCTGTCGGAAAGGTCTGCCTTTCTGTCCGTTTCAGATAATCCAAGCATTTATTTGTTGCTATGCGGCACAGCCAGGCTTTTTCGTACTGTCGATCGAAGGACTCTAAATTCTTATAGGCGGAAAGAAAGGTTTCTTGGGCAAGATCCTCGGCTTCAAAGTAATCTCGAACGATTTTAAAACATATGGAGTAAACTAAATTTTGATAGGTATCAATTAGATATTCGTAATATTGCTCCGTATTGATTATTTCCGCCTCCTTTCACCCTTCTTATATTATAACGAATCGAAATCACATTTGTCTTCAACTTTATTTTAAATATATAAATTGTATTGGTCAGAGGAATATGATAAATTAGATAGAGAGCTGGGGCAGCTGCATTATAGGAAGCTCAAAAATCCTATCGGAACGTTTCTATTATTTGCAGCAACTTCTATGATTTTTTGAAAGGCGAGAGGACTCAAAAGTGAAAATTGATAAAAACATCTTGGCGTTAGCAAAAAAGCAATTCTGTCTGGACTCTAACTGCTTGGAAGAAAAGAAGCTGGTGCAGCCGGGAAAGAAGGAAATCCATATTAACCGGTCGAAGAAGCTTCCGGGCGCCCGCATCTATCAAAACGAATTCTTTTTTAAAGCGATAACCTGCTTCGGTGAATTGTTTATCATGGCAGATGACGCGATTTACCCTTGGGCAGTGGATTTTTTTAAGGAGGCATCACCGGAATGGTTCTGCTGCTATAAAAACCTTAGAGAAATAGATCGCAAATTGAACGAATATGGGAGAGAGATTTTGGACACCCATATATATTTCTTACCAGATGCGGATGCAGGGACCGTACAGCCCATTTGTGATGTGAAATGGTATGAAAAAGATGAAATTCTTCAATTAAAAGAGAATAATCCATTTGGCAATGCACTTATGTTTTCAGAAGCGCAGCCGGATATGCTGGCGGTTGCCGCTCTTAATAAGGGGAAGATGATTGGTATGGCAGGAGCGAGCGCGGACGGGGAATATATGTGGCAGATTGGTATTGATGTATTACCGGAATACCGCGGGCATGGACTGGCAACGAACCTAACCACTTTGATAAAGCAGGAGATAGAAAGGCGTGGGAAGGTACCCTTCTACGGGACAAGCGAATCCCATTCGGTTTCACAGAGTGTTGCAATAAAAGCAGGCTTTTTTCCGGCGTGGGCAGAGATCTATACCCATAAGAAACCGACGGAAAAGAAACTGGAAGCGAAACATTAATAAAAGGAAAGGAAATATGCCAGAGATTGGAATAGAGCTTGTAATGTGCAAAAACTGCGCAGAATGAGGACCAAAATAAGAATTCCATAAGGTGATGAAAGAATATGGACTCCGGCATAAGGGAAAGCAATGGAAACAATGGATTATATCATTGAAACAATAGGAACCCTGGTGAATATCCCAAGTCCTTCTGGATTTACAAAGGAAGTGATAGACTTTGTTAAAACGGAGGCAGAAGGGTTTGGCTACGCCTGTGAAACCAGCCGAAAAGGCGGACTGATCATAACCGTAGAGGGTAAGACAAAGGAAACCATAGGGTTATCTGCCCATGTGGATACCTTAGGCGCTATGGTTCGCTCCATAAGCGGGGAAGGAACTCTTAAATTCACCCTGGTCGGCGGATATACGATGCATAGCGTTGAGGGCAGCTACTGTAAGGTACATACCAGGGATGGAAGAACCTATACTGGGACAATACTTGCAAAGAGCCCGTCCATTCATACCTTTGATGATGCAAAAACATTAGAGCGTACGGATCGGAATATGGAAGTACGTCTTGATGAGATCGTTAAGAACCGGGAGGATGTTAAGTCGTTAGGAATTAACAGCGGTGACTACATCAGCTTTGATCCGAAATTTCAATATACGGAGAAGGGCTTTGTTAAATCCAGACATTTGGATGATAAGGCTTCCGTAGGAGTGCTTCTTGGTCTGCTGAAAGATCTGTCAGAGAGAAAAGTGCTTCCGGATAAAAATTTGAAAATATTAATCAGCAATTATGAAGAAGTAGGCTTTGGCGCAAGCTGGCTTCCGGAGGATATTACGGAATTCCTTGCAGTCGATATGGGAGCGGTCGGAGATGACTTAAACGGTAATGAATACAGCGTATCGATCTGTGCGAAGGATTCCTCCGGTCCGTATGACTACGAGATGACAAACCGCCTGATTGCTCTTGCGAAGGAAAATAAGCTGGATTATGTGGTGGATATCTTCCCGCATTACGGATCGGACGTTTCCGCAGCATTGCATGGCGGTAATAATATCCGGGGAGCTTTAATCGGCCAGGGCGTACACGCTTCCCATGGAATGGAACGAACCCACAGAAAAGGGCTTGAAAATACCCTGAAGCTTGTCCAGGCTTATATCGGATGTACCCCGCAATAATTAAAGGGATTCGCTTCCCCCATAATTTATCGATTATTTGTTTTCCCATTTATTTTATCAATCTGTTGACAGCAGGAAGATAATATGTTATAAACTACTTTAATTTACTTAAAACGAAGCTTTATATAATTAAGAAACCAAAGTTTTGATAGGAAAATAATGATTTGAGTCAAAAGCCAATTTGCACAATTTGTATATTGATAAGTAATGATTAAGGTGTCAAATCCCTCATGCGTTTGCCGCACCACTATGAATGAAAACTGGTTACTGACACTTTTTGGTTTATTAGTTACTTTATTTTGGTTATAATCAATACCATACAGTAGTGAGATCGAAGCTTTATTGAGG
>SVEA01000007.1 GCA_015057615.1 Lachnospiraceae bacterium
ACAACATAATTCGACTCCATCATTTGGATACTCATAAAAACCATTATATTTAAATATTCCTTCACTTTTTCTAACAAATGTAGTATATTGGTCCTTTACATTTCCACCGCTCCTATTGTACCCATTATTAATTAGTTCATCAATAAATTTTTCACTTTTATCAATATCATCACTTAATGTAAAATCATTAGCTCTTAAAAAAACTAGAATGTATAAATCTGAATCTCTATTTATCTCAGAAATTCTTCTAGCAGCACTAATAATTTTATCATCCTCTAATTCACTAATAGATTTTGGGAAACAGATTACATTTATATTTAACTCCGTCATGTTATTTAACCAATTATTAATATCCTCTATGTAATAAACAGTATTATCATTTAAGTATTTATAATTCCAATCTAACCTATCAACCCCATAATAACAAATATTATTATTTATTTTGTTCAGAGCCATAGAATCTATACCTGTGCCACATCCGATGGATAAAATTCTAGTTGTATCATTTAGTAAATTAGGATAATTTTTGTATAACTCTTTGAACATATACTTATATGCAAACTCATATCCATATGCAAATCTTAACAAATAATATTGTTGTATATGAATATTGGAATAGTCTGGTATATTTCCGCTATCAAATCTTAAATTTTTTAATTCACATAAAGTTGGATTTGGACCTATGTCAATACTTTGGACACAAAAAGTTGAACATATAATTACTGTGTAACAACAATTAAAAATTACTACGCTGCAAGAACCTCATCTTCAACCTGCTGTGGGGTTTTATAATCCAGCGCACTGTGCCTCCTTTTGCGGTTATACCAAGACTCTATATATTCAAAGATAGCTGATTTAGCCTCTTCAAATGTATGATATGTATTTAAGTATACTTCTTCCTTCTTTAATACAGAATGGAAGGATTCCATACAAGCATTATCATAAGGGTTACCTTTTCTACTGAAGGAATGCTTCATATTTTTTTCTATAAGCATATCCTCAAATATTGTGCTTGTATATTGACTGCCTAAATCACTGTGAAGAATAATATCCGTAGTATCTTCTACATTGAGACATGCATTTTCTACAGCCTTTTTAGCTAATTCGGCGGTTGGATTTTTACCATATGAATAACCAATGATTTTCCTATTATATAAGTCCATAACTGATGCTAGATAAGTCCAACCTTCCTTGAGAACATGTATATATGTTATGTCAGTAACCCATTTTTGATTTATTGTTGTAGCATTAAAGTCACGATTTAGTATATTTTCCTTATCATCAGGAACCTTACCCTGGTTAATTTGATGCTTATATTTGCGTACTACAACACTGCGAAGACCAAGCTTAGCCATATGTCTTTGCACTCTTTTAACAGAACAAGGGATACCAGCTTCTTCAAGATCTCGTTGTATCTTAATAGCACCATAACGCCCCTTAGATCTGTCATAGTAATATTGAACTTCATCACTAAATTTGTTGTAATCAATTTCTCTTTGAGATGTAACATGATTAATTACAGCATAGTAGGTACTGCGAGGAAACTTAAGTACCTTACACATTTGTTTAACAGTATATTTATCAAGATTAGCTTGAATAAAGGACACGTACTCAGCTATTGATTTTTGGCAAATATGGCGGTAGCTTTTTTTATATTTCATTCTCTATCTCTAGTTCCTTCATTTTCTTTTGAAGAGCCTTATACTCTTTCATAGAAATGGTTTCTGTTTCTGAAACCTGTACTTGAGAAAGAAGTTTTACCCAAGTAGAAATTGTGCCTTTGGGAAGTAAGCGGTTAACAACAGGGTGCCTTGTAAATAAGAAAGAGACCGACTATGATAATTAGTCAGTCTCAAATAATCACTTACCACACTCTGCTTGTACTGCCTCTGACCAAGGCATCAAAAATTTCAGATCTTCTGGGTGATTATGATAATCCGTATCAGGCATATACAATAATAAGTATTCTAGATATGTATATACATTAAGTCCGTTTGCTTTTGCTGTTTCGACTATGCTATATACTGCAGCACTTGCTTCAGCTCCTTTCGGTGTATCTGAAAATAGCCAGTTTTTACGGCCAATACAGAATGGACGTATGCTGTTTTCTGCTGTATTGTTTGAAATGGAGCATCTTCCATCAAGAAGATAATTCTCCATATATGGCTTCTGATTCTTTGCATACGTTACAGCTTTACCTAGAGCAGAGCCATTTAATACCGTAAGGTTTTCAAGCCAGCACCAAAAGGCATCAAGGACTGGGCGTTCCAGTTCAAGACGCTTAGTATATCTAACTTCAGGGGACAGTTCCTTAAGACTTTCCTCTATAAGGAAGAGCTTATTGCAGTAGTCCCTTCCGATTTCTGCATTGGTAGGTGGGGCATTCTTTGCCTTCTTTCCAGGAATAGCCTCTATGAACTTCCTTCGAAGGTGAGCCCAACAACCGCACCGGATAACTTCAAGCTTGTTATATCCACCGTATCCATCGGTATGAAGATATCCTCTGAACCCCTTTAGGTATTCGACTGGATTATCACCGTTTCTTGTTGGTCTGTAATCATACAAGATGATGGGAGCTTTCCCGTCATTACCAGAGCGATAAAGCCACATGTAGGACTTCGTCTGAGGTTTTTTACCATCCTCCTTCAGTACTTGGATAGGTGTTTCATCGCAATGAATGATATCCCTTTCTAGTAGCTTCTTCCTTAAGTACTGGATTACAGGATAGAAATAATCTTGGGAGCAACGTATAATCCAGTTAGCCATAGTGCTACGTTTTAAGGCAATACCGAGATTCTCCCAGTCCTTTTCCTGGCGATAAAGTGGCATGCTATTCACGTATTTCTGATACATTACGTTGGCTACAGAACTTGGTGATGCAAGTGAATGGTTCATTAAAGATGTCGGTGTAGGTGCCTTTTCTATATAGGGTTTGTCGGTATGTTTACACTTAGGACATTCATAAGCCATTCGGACATAACGAACAATACGTAGTTTAGCAGGTATGTACTCCAGCTCCTCACGAACCGTTTCCTTACCGATTGGTTTTAGATTATTCCCACACTGAATACAGTACTGATCCTCTATAGGAATCTCACACAGGATTTCACGGACAGGAAGATCTTTTATAATTTCTACTCTCTTTGTCTTTGTATGAGTCCGGGTGTAACCCTTTACTTCTTTGGTTATAGGTTCTGGATCAGGAGAATCAGAATAAGCTTCTGCCTCATTGAACAAATGTAGTTGTCCTTCAATATCATCCTTAGGAGTTTTTTCACTGGATGAACCGAACTTTTCCTTCCGAAGTATTAGTATCATCTCCGTAAGATTATCTACTTGTAGTTGTAACTTTTTTATTGTATTTTCGAGCTGTTCAATGTAAGCATCTTTATTATTCATCAGTGGTTTTTCTCCTACCATATATTCTAAACTTGATAGGTTTATTATACCATAAAAACAGCTAAAAGGCTAGTAAAATCAATACTTTCAGTCACTTTCCACTTAACAAAAAGCACCCTGTTTGACAGTCTTAATAGCCTTTGGTTGGTCGATAGAAAGTCCCTCCATTAACCAGCGAAATTCCTGCCAGGTAAGGAGTTTTACCTCATCTTGACTACGAGGCCATTTGAAATTTCCGCTCTCTAATCTTTTATAAAGAAGAACAAATCCATCTCCTTCCCAAAGGAGTGCCTTGAGCCTATCCCGGCGTTTACCGCAGAAAAGAAAGAGACTCTTTGAAAAAGGATCTAGATGGAACTGTTCTTGTACCACTGCAGCTAGTCCATCAATTGATTTACGCATATCTGTGTAGCCACAGGCAATGTAGATGTTCTTAGCTACAGTAATATCGCCTAGCATATATTTTTCAGTGCTAGAAGCACTGCTTCAATAGTCTGCCCGCTTGCTCCATTATGTACTTCAAGTGTAGCAGATGGAAGATGGATAATGACTGATGCCATAAGATTGGTTTGCTGTGCTTCTATTTCAAACTTGGCAAACTCAACTTGTGAATCTTGCTTAGGTATTGCGGGTAGAATAGCTTCACATGCTTTTTTACGTATCTTACGAAGCCAATAGTAATAAGCGTGACGGCTGATATGATTTTTCTGGCACCAGTCGTCAACCTTAAGCCCACTGTTTTGACAGTCCTCAATTAGTTTTTCCCATTGTTCTTGACGGAACTTTGTTTTTACATAGGTAACTTCATCCATGTTTCACAACTCCTTTCTAAAGTTTTTCAAGTTGAAAAACTTGAAAAACTTTAACTCAATATTTAGAGTTATTATCGATAACGTATAATTAATTTCGCAAATTCGTTTAACAAAAATGGACATGTTCCATAGCCGTTTGGTAAAATAAAGTTACCACACAAAATCTTCCAAAGGAGGCTATGAAACATGTCTGATAACATTATACAATTAAATGAAGAAATAATCAAAACCGAATTAAAAGATTTAGTTCGTACCAGTGTCGAAGAAACTCTTAATGCCTTACTCGATAAAGAAGCCGACGAATTAGTAAACGCTGAGAAGTACGAGCGTTCTGGAGAACGTCAAGGATACAGATCAGGGCATTATCAGCGTAAACTTCTTACCACTTCAGGAGAGGTAAAATTGAATGTACCAAAACTAAAAGGTATTCCATTTGAAACAGCCATTATCGAACGCTATCGTAGACGGGAATGCTCTGTGGAAGAAGCACTCATCGAAATGTATCTAGCAGGGGTTTCTGTTCGCCGAGTAGAAGATATCACAGAGGCTCTCTGGGGAACTAAGGTATCTCCTGGTACAATCAGTAACCTAAATAAGAAGGCTTATGAACACATCGAGGTATGGCGGAATCGTCCATTAAGCGGTGGTAACTATCCTTATGTCTTTGTCGATGGAATCTTTCTAAAACGCTGCTGGGGCGGTGAATACGAAAACGTATCCATTCTGATAGCCATTGGTATAAATGAGGACGGATATCGTGAAATAATCGGTGCGTCCGAGGGTATGAAAGAAGACAAAGAAAGCTGGAAGAACTTTCTCGTTGAGCTAAAGGCTAGAGGTCTTAAAGGTGTACAATTGATTATCGGGGATAAAAACCTTGGTATGCTTGAGTCCATCCCAGAAGTTTTTCCTGACGCTAAATATCAGCGCTGTACCGTTCACTTCTACAGAAATATCTTCTCAGCAACACCTCGTAGTCGTATGAAATACGTTGCAAAAATGCTTAAGGCAATCCATGCCCAAGAAAGCAAAGAGTCTGCCCGTAAAAAGGCAAAACAAGTCGCTGATGAGTTACGGAGTATGAAGTTAAAGGAAGCTGCTAAAAAGCTCGAGGACGGAATTGAAGAGACCTTAACATATATGAGCTTTCCCTATGAACACTGGAACCGAATTCGGACAAACAATACGATCGAGCGTTTAAATCGCGAAATAAAACGCCGAACTAAAGTAGTTGGTACATTTCCTGATGGGCAATCTGCCCTTATGTTGGTATGTGCTAGGCTTCGTCATGTAGCTAGTACTCAATGGGGAGCTAAGCTCTACATGAACATGAAGCATCTAGAACAGATGCAATCTGCTGAAGAGGCAGCTTACATAGCCGGTTAACTACCGGCAACTAAACGGCTGGTTATTTAATTTGCGAAAAATACTTGACGGTATCTTATTATCACATGGATCTCTAAAATAGAATAGGCACTCTATTGTCGAGCGCTTACGATGTAGCATTGAAATATGGATATGAGTCGCCAGTTTCTTTTTCCAGGGCGTTTGCAAATATTCATGGTATTACACCTAATGAGGCGAAACAATCAGGCGTTGAATTGAAAGCTTATCCGAAAATCTCCTTTCAAATTTCAATTAAAGGAGAGAAAGAAATGAATTACAGAATTGAAACAAAAGAAGCTTTTGATGTTTTTGGAATCGAAACAATTGCATCTTTATCAGGAGAAGATGGTTTTGTGAGCCCTGCCGAATTATGGCGACAGTCGCATCAAAATGGCGATTACAAAAGACTATTTAACGCATCAGGGGATTTACCAAAATTTATTTCACAGGATTTATGTAAAATCCATGGCGTTGAAAACTACCGGAAAACAGAAGGAAATACTTTCCCATATATGTTATGTTCCTTTGTTTCGGATAGCTCAAAAACGGATGGCTATAAAATCCAGCATATACCCTCACAGACATATGCCATATTTCCATCGGAAAAATTTAAGTGGGATGAAGATTTTATGGAAGTTTTGAGAAACCTTCAAAAAAGCTTCTATTCAGAATGGCTGCCTACTGCTAATTATGAAAGAATTGCTGGTGCGAATTTTGAGATTTATGGTGGTGACAGAGAATATGGTTATATTGAATTATGGTTTCCTGTTAAGCAAATTAACATCACAAAATCGCATAATTAGATCTGTATTAACTCACTAGGGTATACAACTGCCTCGCTTCTCTCCGAGGGGTCTGCGACACTTTTGCTATTTTTTGCTTTAGCTATGCTCATTGTTAAGAGTGCTTTTGTCAATCAGGGAAAGGCAAATTGGATAAGGACTTTACTATATGGTGCTTTTCTTTTCAGCTTTGCGGGTATTGTTTCAATAACGGTAGTTCCTCTTGAGAACCGGATTACAACACCTATCTCAAATAGATTGTCAGAAATCATACCCACATATTATGATTGGAACAACTTAGAATATTTAAGACAATACCCAAAAAACATATTGCTGTTAATATGCTCTTTATATTTTTAAATGTTTTCGTTGGCCAAGTTGTAGAAGTACTTTATTTTAGAGGATATTTTACATCCAAATTAAGCAGGTTTGGAAAATGGTCTCCCGTAATAATAACTGTACTTTTTTCTTTGTATCATTTATGGCTACCACTACAAAATATCTTTCGCATCAGTATCTTTTTGCCTGTTACTTACCTCACATGGGATAAAAAGGACATCTACATATCCATCGTATTTCGTTGTTTATGAAATTTGTCTTCTACAATCAGTTTTATAGTTGCTGTATTTGCAGTTTAAAAAAAGCACATATCCCATTGTATGCTAGAGTGTGAATCCCGTCTCATTCTTAATAACAAAGAGGTTCATCCTACCGGAGGAACCTCTTTGTTATTAAGGTAACTGGATGAAATTCGATAAATGGGACTTATGCATTCCAAATGAATTCAAGTCCGGTAGTCTGTCAGCAGAAGACAGTCATGCTCTTTCATTGGATAATCTCCTTCGCATTATTCATTTCATAGATTTTTTGAAGTGCGTTCAAGCTCCAAAATTTTTCGTCGGCTGTTTCCGAAAATATATACTCTTGTATTATTCGGTATCCGAACTTGATAAGAATCATTTCCAAAGTATACATTTCCTCAACCGCAGGAACAACCATATATTCAGAAAGACCTTTCAAGTAGGCTGGAACAAGTCGGCGATAATTTTCTTCAAATTGCTCAATATCCATGCCGTCTACAATCAAGCTCGCAATATCCTCGCCGAGAACCCCCCAACCAGCTGTATCCCAGTCAATCAGCCTTATTACACCATCAGTAAAGAATATGTTTTCATTCCAAAAGTCCCGATGGCACAACACGATGGGAAGGTTTTTTAGCTTATCGAATAATTCATCTTTGCGGTCGTCAATGTCCATGATCATTTGCTTTAGGTTTTCGGGTATGTCGCAGCTCCTTGAGCGAAGGCAGCTGTATTCAAATGATTTACCGTCTATTAACTGAATGTCACCATTTTTGAGCATTTCTTTTAAGAAACCCGGTATATGGCATGGCTCGGATATAAGAAAATCATATGTGAACGACTGCGTATGCCATTGACTGAATTCTCTCTCTAAAAATCCTGTATCACCAAGACATGAGATATTCCGTAATTTATCATGCTGTTTGATATTTCTACCTTGGAAACGCCCTAACTCCAATGCCGCTTGTTCAAGCATTTCGATAGTAAGGTCGCTGCCGGATACCCCGTCTATGTACTCGATCCACAGTTCTATATTTCCATCCTGAAGCTCCGAATGGTAACATTCCGGCCAGCGGAGAGCGGGCGTGAACGTAGCACCGAGGTTGCTTTGATATAAATCATACTCTCTGCGCCATGAGTCAGGGTCACCGGGGCGTTCCCATTTCTCCTGCTTCTTCCAAACGATTTTATACGGCAGTTTATCACCGTCTACGGTTTCGGCCATACCTGTAACGAACCGTACATCGCCTAACGTCCCGCCTTGCAGTTGTTTGGTTTGATAATCTGCGAGGTTTATGGTCTTGCCAAGCATTTTACTTATAGCAGGTACCAGAGCTTTGGGTTGTATATGTTTTATAAACTCATAACCCTCCCGATCAACGCCATCTCCGACTTGATAAACCATTTCACGGATTATATCATAGCTGTATTTAAGATAAAACTTTTTGGCGATAGTATTATCCTTCGTTGTCTGGATACGAATCGCCTCTTTAGAATGCTCGCTCGCAAACTTTTCGGCGAATTGCAACGCAAAGCCGCCTACTCCTTTATGCTTAAACAAATCATCAACGACCAACATGGATATGCAGATATCGGATTTGTCCAAAACCAGTGTGACTGGAAACTGCATGTACCGGCACATTGGGTGCAGCTTTTTGGACATCAGCCAAAAGCATGGAATAATCCGGAGACAAATCAGCTTTTGTTAAAATCACAACAGGATGACCACCACTTTGCCGCGCCTGCGTCAGATAACGCATGATACGGTTGACTTTGAAATCCTGATTCAAGGACGACAGGATAAAAACAAAGTCGAAATTCGCTGCAATAACCTGTTCCAGAATAGTCTTAACATATCCGGCCGCATGCCCTGAAAAATCACTACGTACAAATTTGGACTTACGTGGAAGTGTTTTGAGAATCTGACCATCTCCACTAAAATTATAATTAATCAGCACAAAATCACCCGTTGTAGGAAATTCTTCTGAACCTTCATTAAAATAATTGCTTGATTTCAATCTCCCAAAACATTCGCCGTGCTCACAGACAAGAGCATAACGTGCTTTGTGAACAGCTGTAACCCTTGCAGGTATATAATTATCCTGGAGTGTGTCATTTGATAAATACATTGTAGGGGTAAATCCATAGTCTACTAAATTCATTTTTATCTCCATTCCTGCACATGTATTTCTGTGCATCCGAATTTGTGCCGAGAATTTCGCAGGCACAAAATTTGTGGTTGAAGTGTATTTCTTTCAACCTTCCTCCTTAAAAAAGGGCATAAAAATACCGTAGCAAGCAGCCTTTTTTAAGCTGCAAACTACGGTTCGTTACAGGTAATGCAGGTGTTAATCATAACACGGGCATACCTGTTCGTATGCCCGTTTAATTCTACAGTATTAACGAAAGGTTACTCGAAACGGCACAACAATAAAAGGCATCTATACACCTTGAAAAATACTGCTATGCCCAATATTCTGTTTTAGACAAAAGCCACCTCAATAATAATAGTCATAAACCAACAACTCCTTTCGTTCTCTATGAAGTATGAATAAATCATCACAGAATTTATATTAAAATTAGTATACCATTTACTTCCTGTTAAATCAATACTTTAATCCGAACCACTACCAGCACAAATCCCTTGCGGTTACTGTTCACCCCCCATGTATACCATGCTATGATTTCGTCAAATGTATCCGAATCGGAGACGCTTTCGCTTAGTTGCATTACGTAGCGGTACATAAGGCTCCAAAATACGGAGCCAAAGTACCAACGAATGCAAATACTCCTTATCGGATA
>SVEA01000054.1 GCA_015057615.1 Lachnospiraceae bacterium
ATAAAAAACACTACAAAGGCGATTGGTATGATTTACAATCTATCAAAAAAGCAGGAAGAAAAGACAGAGAAAAACCAATTCAAGAAATGCTACTTATGATGTTTAGGTCGGCATCAAGAGATAAAAAGGTAAGTTAAATTATCATTTAGTTGAATAAAAGAAGGGAGATAATTTAGATGAAATGTAGAAATTGCGGAAGTACAGAGGTAGGAATGTATAAAGAAATCAGAGGTATTATTTCCGAAATGGGTATTACAAAAGAGGATATTCAAATAGAAAGGACGTTCTTATACCTCTCATAAAATCATATTTGGAAAGGAGTTAATAACATGTTTTATAAAGCAAGATTAAAAACTGGAAATAAAACAGCTGAAAGCATAAGAAAACAAGCAAAACAAGATAACTGGATTGGAGAACTATCAGATAAAGATATTGATAATATGATAGCTTATAATAACTATTTTGATGGATTAGAGGTAATAGTTGCTGAAGCTATCGGTGGCACTGGTTATACGCTTATAACGTGGGACAAATCAGCTGATAGTAATGTAAAAGAAGCATTATATATAATGGAGCAAGATGAATATTTCGGTTCATATGTTAATGACAGAGTGGGGTTTGATAAAGTATGGGGAAATGGAGAATACGAACCAGCTGGCTCTATCGGCTTTACAGTTGATGAAGTAGAAATACTTGAACAAATAGGTCGTTAAAATTAAAAGTTAGCTCATCCGGCAAGTCCGGATAGATGATAAGGAGGAAAAATAATATGAGCATAGGAAAGAAAATATTTGCAACGATTACGGTTAATGAAAATGGAAAACCTGTAGTTGATGTGGGAGATAGCAGATATATGACGGTAACGTTACAGGATGGAACCGTATGTATAGTTGAAAGAGCATCAAAGGAATATATAGCGATTGATTAGGAGTGACAGGCTAGTCCGGCTCCTGATAGCACATTGATAATTGAATATTGATAGTTGGTAAAAAGTGTCATATAATATATCTATTATATAATGCGGAGGTATATTATGGTATTTAAATTTGGGGAAAAAGCGAATTGTATTGCAACACTGGAACAGCTGAACGGAGATACAAAAATAGATATTCAGTATATTAAGTTTCGAAAAGCATCTGCTAGTAATATCGAGGATATTCTTAGAGGCGGAATAAATAAAAATAATCAAGTCTTAATAATTGACGACATTAAATTATCTAAAAAAGATTTTAAAAAATTAGGTAGCTTTAACTATAAAGCAACTTTTATAACATTGGTTAACATAGGAGGTAATACTTTTACATCTGTTAAATTTATTCTTGGAAACGTAGACTTACGATTTGAGAGTAGAAATGTTGAAATTGACGGTGAAAATATAATAATAAGCTTGGCGAATATGATTGTTTATCCTTCAGGAGACTGTTTTTTTGAAGAGATGAATGATGAATAAAAATTAATTTAGCAGATTAGTCTTCGCTACCAACTATCAATATTTAGTTGGTAGTTTTTTATTGCAAAGATTAAAAGGAGCTATAAGTACCATAAGAATAATTCTCTGTTACATATGCTGTCAACCATGCGTACCAGATAAATTGAAAGTTATTGGGTTAAACCATATACTTTCTTCATACTATTAGTTGTGATGTTAAAAAGGAGAGATTTAATGGGGTAAAGTTGAAATATGTGGAGGTGCATCCGGATATAAGTGACGAAGAGCGCAAAATGAACATTGAAAGCTTTTTTAATGTTTTGTACAGTGCTGGAGCATATCCTAACTATAGATATTGTATTTATGATAAAGAAACAGATAAAGTAACATTGTATTTTAATGAAGAATAATTTACAATATAAGCCGTGATTAAAGTCATGGCTTATTATTTTATTAGTCTATAGTTACGTGTGATTTTACACCGGTCTGTACAACGGAGTTTATGACCTTTGCTTCTATGATAAATGAATTCAAAGCACTGAATGCGGAGTTAATTGGTCTGTCGATCGATTCCATCTACTCCCACATTGCCTGGCTGCGGAAAATTAAAGAACTTGCTTGGAAAGACATGAAGCATGTCGAAGTTACCTTTCCTTTGATTGCAGACATCACTATGGAAATAGCAAAAATGTATGGGATGCTGCATCCCGGGGCATCCAGTACGCAGACCGTTCGAGCGGTATTTATCATTGATCCGGTAGGAAAGATTCGGGCGATCCTTTATTATCCT
This sequence comes from Lachnospiraceae bacterium, assembly GCA_015057615.1. Taxonomy (GTDB): domain Bacteria; phylum Bacillota; class Clostridia; order Lachnospirales; family Lachnospiraceae; genus Mobilitalea. The sequence continues at coordinate 2,220 of SVEA01000054.1, forward strand.
CTGACAACCGGCCGTAATGTGGAGGAAATCTTTCGAATTCTGATGGCACTTCAAAAATCGGATGCGGAGAGCATTGCTACTCCGGCAAACTGGACGCCTTACGATGATGTCATTCTTCCCGCACCCGGAACCTGTGGTGCTGCAAAGCATAGAATGGATAATCTAAATGAGAATACGTATTGCCTGGATTGGTTCCTGTGCTTCCAGCAGAATAATAGCCACCCGGACGATCCGGGGAATGAGCCGGAGGGAATGCCTTATCCATCGATGTATCCGCAGAGAGGGAGAAAAAACTACCGAAGAAATAATTAAAAAATTCTTATTCACTTAAATAATTGCTGAAAAACAGCATTGTTTTGGTTCATTAATAGAAATATGATATCTTGCTAGAAGCTCCGATTTGTAGTATGATTAGAGCAGAAAAAAAGGCGGTTTTTTTATTATGGTAGGAGCCTTTAACGAACGATTAACTTACGGAAGACGGGGTTTTTAGAGAATGAACAAAACAGTTAGTGATGGAAAGGCAAAAATAGCTTTATTTGGAGCTTCGCTGATATGGGGAAGCTCTTTTCTAGTAGTAAAAAATTCAGTGGATACCATTGCTCCGCATGTATTATTGTTAATACGATTTTCAATCGGGGCTCTTTTACTTTGTTTGATTTTCTTTCGGAGACTCAAAGAGTTGAACCGTGATTATTTTATAAAAGGCAGCCTTCTTGGCTTGCTGCTGTTTCTGGGGTATAGCCTGCAGACGATCGGAATTACCGACACAACGCCTGGAAAGAATGCATTTCTATCTGCAATTTATTGCGTATTGGTTCCCTTTATCTTCTGGGCAGTGGATAGAAAAAAGCCGGATTCCTATAATTTTCTTGCTGCCCTCGTCGGAATTACCGGAATTGGATTTGTTTCGCTGAATGGAGATCTGACGATTCGGATGGGAGATGCCTTCACCCTCGCCGGAGGTGTATTCTATGCAGCGCATATGGTAGCTCTGGCAAAGCTGAGCAGGGACAAGGATCCGGTACTTTTAACCATAATGCAATTTGCTTATGGATCTGTATTCTCCCTGATAGTAGCGCTCTTATTTGAAGAGGCTCCGAAGCAGTTGACAACGGATACGATCCTAGGCTTAGGATTTCTTGCGGTGTTTGCAACGGCAGGCGCAATTCTGCTGCAGAATATCGGACAAAAATACACCAGTCCGACCTCCGCTTCGATTATACTTAGCCTAGAGTCTGTATTCGGGGTATTATTCTCCGTACTATTTTATCACGAGGAAATTACATTGCGGATATTTATCGGCTTCCTGCTGATTTTCCTTGCGGTTATCATCTCGGAGACAAAATTAAGCTTTTTAAGAAGGAAACAAAAAGCAGTGAGTTCTTCAAACAAGGCAATTGTCTCAAACGAAGCGGTTGCCTCGGAAGAATAGATTCCATATAGGGCTCGGATGAAACTTGTATTATTGAATTCCTATGAAACCTATGGTACTATAGTGGAAAGAAGATAACCCATGTAATATAAGGGTTTATAGGAGGCAGTGTGAAAGATAAATCTTTCACGCGCAACTTTGTGCCTGTGGCTCAAAGTTTGCAGGTTATGAAGAAAGGCATGGTTATTAGTATGAAAATATCAACAAAGGGAAGATATGCATTACGATTAATGCTGGATCTTGCTTTAAATAATACAGGAGAATATATATCCATTAAAAGCATTGCTTCAAGACAGGATATCTCGGAAAAATATCTGGAGCAGATTATATCCCTATTAAACCGGGCTGGTTATGTAAAGAGTATCCGCGGAGCGCAGGGGGGATATCGCCTGTCAAAGGATCCCAAGGAATATACCGTCGGTATGCTTCTACGGTTGACGGAAGGGAGTCTTATGCCGGTGGATTGCCTGGACTTAAATATCGATGACTGCGACCGTGTCAATGCCTGTGTTACCAGAGAGGTATGGCAAAAGCTCTATGACGCAATTCTCGGTGTGGTAGATCATATCACGCTGCAGGATCTGGTGGATAAGCAGTTGAAATTAATACCTTATGATTTCTCCATCTAAAGGCGCATTGTAGTAATTTACAGCAGGCAGCGAAGGGGCAGGTTCCTATGGATAAGATAACGCTGTATGAAAATGGAATAGAAACTTAAGTGAACAGCTTCAAACGGAGCAAGAGAGTGGTCATGTACAAGGATATCAACTTGGCATGACCATTTTTTATGTTATAGGAAAGTTCTCCGAACTTACCTATAACATAAAAAGCACTCCGTACAGGATGTGCACTTGCACGTTAGGTATTTATCTGCCTGCGGCAGAACGCGCTCGGCGCGAGAGTTTGCCAAGGAAACTCTTTGCTACTTAATCCTTTAGCTGCTGGAGCGTATAGTTATGAAGGTTTTCATTTTTCGCCCGGTCCATCTCAAAGTAATGGGAATATAGAATATCAAACATGACAAGTATGGGAAATTGAGGGGATATGGCTTTCCCATTTTCCAGGTTCTCTTTTACTGCAACCAAAAGAACCTCATCACAGTATTCCTCATATTCCTTATTGCTATAAGCCGTCATAAGGATCGTTGCAGCACCCGATTGCTTGGCGGTTCTTAAGGCTTGAAGGATTTCTTTGGTATGCCCGCTGACCGTGATACCGATTACAGCACAGTTTTTATTTAGCAGGACCGCATTCATTTTTATAATTTGGCTGTCGGAAATAGCCTTGATGTTAACACCGATTCGCATTAAGCGCAGCTCAATGTCGTGGCAGGCATGTCCGGAACTTCCGAAGCCGTACACATAAACTTGAGACTTTTCTGCAAGGATATACGCGATACGATTCATCTGATCCTCATCGGCTAAGGTATAGCTTTTATTAAGCAGCTCCTGATAGGTATTAAGAATATGCCGGGTGCTGTCTTTCGGGTGATACGTTCCCTCCGTGAAAGCATCTGTATAGAGATATATAAATTCACGATATCCGCTGAAGCCGCATTTTTGTGCGAACCTGGAAAGGGATGCTTCCGAGGTATAAAGTTTTTGAGCGATATTACGTGCAGAGAAGTCCATGCGCTTGGTATTATGTATGAAGAAATCAGCAATATTCTTTTCAAGCGGTGTAAAGCTTGCATATACGGATTCGATAATAGGAATAACAGATTTTTCGAATTGTCTCATATTTGTAAACTCCTTCCTTTTAATGTTCAACAAACAGTATATTATAATTGAAAGTAAAATACAACCAAAAAATATAATAGGTAAGTACATTCAAAATATCCATTAGAATGCACAAATAATATCCGGATTAATGCGAGTATTATGTGCATGTAATAGTAAGCGTGAAAGTGGTTACAGAATAAGACTATTGCATTGAAAATAGAAACATGGCAGGTTATAATAGACTTAAGAAAAACAAAAATAAGATCGAGGATGTTGCTATGAGAACACATGATGAAATACGAAACAGTATTCAAGGAGGACTAATTGTATCTTGCCAAGCACTTGAAGATGAGCCGCTTCACAGCTCCTATATCATGGCAAGGATGGCTTATTCTGCTATGAAGGGTGGAGCGGCAGGAATACGTGCTAACAGCGTGGAAGATATCCGAGAGATAAAGAAAGCAGTTACACTTCCGATTATCGGCATAATCAAAAAAGATTATGAAGGAAGCGAGGTTTACATAACTCCAACGATGAAAGAGGTCGATGCACTGGTGGAATGCGGGGCGGATATTATTTCGTTGGATTCGACGGATCGTTTAAGACCGGGAGGTAAGAGGCTGGATGATTTTTTTGCGGAAATCAGGGAAAAATATCCGGATCAGCTGTTCATGGCGGATTGCTCCTGTATTGAGGAAGGTATACATGCGGAGAAAATTGGATTTGACATTATCGGAACAACGCTGAGTGGATATACATCCCGTACGCGGGGGAATACTCTTCCGGATTATGAATTTATGAAAGAATTAGTCCGTAAGGTAAATAAACCAGTCATTGCTGAGGGAGGAATATGGACCGCGGATGAACTTGTAATAGCGCTGAATACCGGAGTATTTGCGGCAGTGGTAGGAACAGCAATCACAAGGCCGAATGAAATAACGAAGCATTTTGTAGATGCTGTCAATAAATCGAAAACAAATCTTGGCTTTACAAACAGCGGACGGTATCAGGGGGATAATGACGGTCCTGCCTATGTGGTTTACTCTAAAATCGGATATAACAAGGCATCCTTTGAGTTTCATATGAGCAAGGCTAAATTAAATATGAGACGTAAAAGTGATCAAAGATGGACGAACAGCTACATTTTTCTTGGCGTGGATGTCTATGATGATCAGGAAGAGTTCCTGAACTGTATTGACGCAGGCTTCTGTTACTCCGGAGGTACAAGAAACTGGCATCTTTTCTATAACCTTCTGAAGACAAATCAGAAGGAATCCTGGTATGAGTCATCGATTGCTCTGGATGAGACACACGATTATAAATTGATATTAGACTGCTCCTATAAGAACGAAACGGCAGCACTGACCATCCTTGATCTTACCGATGGCAATAGGGAAGTTGACCGGGCGGAATTTGAAGTTATGTATGCAAAAAAGGATGGAAGCAATCTGAGTATGTATCAGGATTTTGCGATTGATTTTCCGGAGGATATTAAAATGAATCGAATGGGGGAGAATTCCACTGAAGATTGGGAAGAAATTACGCTGTATAATTCCGATGAGGGTATCTACCTTAACAATATCGTGATCCAGGATGCCAGGCTGTATAATCCGGAAGGAGCGTATGTATGGTCCGAGGGGCGTACCAATGACCGCTTTATGTGGCCGAGCACACAGTGCAGAAAAATCGATTATGCATGTACAAAAATCCAAAGACAGCAAATGAATACTGAACTTATACTGGATTTGGATATGAATCGCAAATGAAAAAAGTCAGACAATCGAAGCGATTCATATAAATGTAACAAAGTTTCCTATCAAAGGAATACCTATTTTGCAGAGAGAAGGGATTACGGATGAAGATTAAATACTTGGGTACGGCGGCTGCCGAAGGCTGGCCGGCGCTGTTTTGCGAATGTGAGGCCTGCAGGAGGGCGAGAGAGCTTGGCGGCAGGAATATCAGAACCCGCTCACAGGCGATCATTGATGATACGTTATTGGTGGATTTTCCTCCCGATACCTATCTGCATGTCTTGAAGGAAGGACTGCATTTAGGCTCGGTTAAGACATTGCTGATCACGCATTCACACCAGGACCATTTCTATCCTCTGGACCTGATTCTGAGAGGAAAGCCTTATGCACATAATCCGGCGGCAGAGCTTCTGGATCTATATGGTAACGATGCGGTAAAGCTCCTTTACGACAGAGCCTTGGCAGAGGAAAATGACAGCAGTAACCTTGTGGAGGTGGAGCGGTATCATGAAATCCATGCAATGGAGGAATTTGATACAGCCGGCGGCTATCATATTACGGCACTTGCTGCAGCACATAAGGTAGGTGAAAATTGCCTCCTGTACCTTGTAGAAAAAGAGGGTAAATGTCTGTTTTATGCAAATGATACCGGCTGGTATCCGGAGGCTACCTGGGAAAAGCTAAAAGGCAGACATATCGATCTTGTTAGTATGGACTGCACTGCCGGAAAGGGATACTGTGAGAGCTATCATATGGGAATTGAAAATAACAGGCAGGTAAAGGAAAGATTGCTTCAAATGGGATGCGTAGACAAGCAGACGAAGTTTGTAATCACCCATTTTTCTCATAATGCAAATCTAACACAGGAAGAATTACAGCAGGAGGCGGACAAATACGGATTTTTGGTGGCCTATGATGGCTTCGAATTAGAAATCTAAAAATAATTCCTAAACGACATTTCGTATGAGAAAGGAATCGTATTATGAGATCTATTTGGAACAAGAAGCGTATTCACGGTAAATTTCATAGGCCGACAGCAATCATCCTAGCCGGAATCTGTATCGCTACGGCAGGATATCTTACCCCGCCTGTGGTAGGAAGTGCACAAACACAGCAAAGTCCGAAAGATTATGAGACAATAACGGATTCCTATAATTTTGCCGTTGGTTATCGTGAGTATGTACAGCAAACGGATCCGACGAGGCCGGACGATGTTTATGTGATTCATGCGGATACCTATGTCAGAACCCAGGATATGGAGATTGGCGAGTATAAGGATTATGAAGGCGAAGAAGGAACTTCCGTATACACCGGGAGCAGTGGACTGATTGAATATGAGGTTACCATAAAAACGGCAGGGAGGTATGACATGTCAATCCGGTATTATCCTGTCAAAGGAAATGGATCCTCCATCCAGAGAAGCTTTTTTATTGATGGAGAGCTTCCGTATTCCGAGCTGAACTCCATTGAATTCTCAAGGGTATGGAAAAATGTAAACAGTGAGTGGAATAAGGACAACCAGGGAAATGATCTGAGGCCGGAGCAGATCGAAGCGCCGGAATGGATGGATTCCTACCTTTATGACAGTGAAGGCTATGTATCCAGCAGGCTGTCGGTTTATCTGACCGAAGGAAAGCATACCATTACCATTGTTTCACAGCGGGAGCCGATGCTGCTCCGATCAATTACGCTGTCTAACCCCAAAGATCCCGGAGCTTATGAAGAGGTTAAGGCATCCTGGGATGCGCTAGGAGGAGCAGATACTTCCGGGCAGCTGATCGTAATTGAGGCAGAAGGTGCAGCAAAAAAATCCACACAGATGCTGTATCCGATTCAGGATCAATCAACCCCTGCGGTTACGCCATACAGCGCGAAATGCTTATTAAACAACACGATCGGCGGAACGAACTGGCAGAATACTGGGAAGTGGATCGAATGGAATTTTGATACGCCAGAAAGCGGATACTATGACATGTCCATGTATGTAAAGCAGAATTTTATACAGGGGATTCCTGTTAATCGAAAGATAACTATAGACGGGAAAGTGCCATTTGAGGAGTTTCATGCCTATCCGTTTAATTATGACGGAGACTGGAGAATGGACACACTGACGGACAAAGACGGAGAACCGTACAAAGTGTATCTTAACAAGGGTACCCATACCATTCGTATGGAAGTAGTACTAGGAGAATTTTCTAAAATAATCGACCGGGTAGAGGATGTTATAAAGAAGCTGAATGCAATCTATCGAAAGGTTATCAGAATTACCGGAGTCGCGCCGGATGGTTACCGTGATTATGAGCTGTCATCTACCTTGCCGGGGACCGGGGACGAACTGGCAGAGTTAAGCCGAGAACTGACGTCCATCATTGATGAGCTGAATGGTATGGCTGGAGTAAGCGGCGAAAGCGAACGTGTCCTGATTACGATGCGCGATCAATTAGACGAACTTTCGGGTGACCCGGAGAGATTCTCAAAAGTCCTGGATTCCTATAAAACAAATATCAGTGCCCTTGGAACATGGGTTGGTAATGTCTCGGTGCAGCCGTTGCAGATTGATCGGATTTTCATCTATTCCCCGGATTACGAAACACCGGAGGTGAGAGATGGCTTTTTTCAAAAGCTGCTTCATGAAATTAAGAGATTATATTATTCCTTTCTTATTGATTATAATGTGATCGGTAATGTCTCGGATAAGAAGGAAAGCCAGACGGTGACGGTTTGGATCGGCAGCGGCAGGGATCAGGCGAATACCTTGAAATCTCTTACCGATAAACGATTTACATATGAAACCGGTATCAATGTCAATGTTATGCTGGTGGATATGGGGACATTATTGCAGGCAACTCTGGCAGGAGAAGGACCAGATGTGGCAATTGGAGTATCGGGGGAAATCCCGATGAATTTCGGCCTTAGAAATGCAGCGGAAAACTTATCCGGGTTTGAAGGCTTTCCTAATTTGTATGATGATTTCTTCGAAAGTGCCTGGGATCCGTATGTTTATGACCAAAAGGTATATGGACTTCCGGAGACATTATCCTTTCCAATGATGTTCTATCGAAAAGACATATTGGCTGAATTGGGGATTGTTCCGCCAAAGACATGGGATGAGGTGAAGGTCGACCTGTCGGTATTAAGTAATAACCAGATGGATCTGGGGATGCTTCCGACGGAAGCGGTATTTGCAACTTTACTTTATCAGAATAGCGGGCAGTATTACCGGGATGACAAAAAGGCGTCAAATCTAGCTTCCGAAACGGCGATCGGCGCTTTCAAAAATTTCTGTGAATATTATACCAAATATACGCTTGACCGGGAAACGAGTCTGACGAATCAATTCCGTACCGGGGAGGCACCGATTATCATAGCCGATTATACGACCTATTGTGAGCTGATTGCATCTGCACCGGATATTAAAGGCTTATGGGGCTTCACCAGGGTACCCGGAACCGTCCGGGAGGATGGCAGTATCGACCATACAACGGCATCCGGCGGCACAGCGGCGATCATGATGAGCGGCTGTCAGGATAAGGATGCGGCATGGCAATTTATGAGGTGGTGGGTTGGTGCCGATACGCAGTCTGCTTACGGGCTTGAATTGGAAGGTATTATGGGCGAAGCAGCAAGATATCCAACGGCAAATAAAGAAGCATTTGCTTCCCTTCCCTGGCTGGTGAGTGAATACAATGCACTATACGGGCAGATGGAGAACCTAAAAGGGATTCCGCAGGTACCGGGAGGTTATTTTTCCTGGAGAAATGTCCGGAATGCATTTTATAAGACGGTTATATCGAAAACGATGGAGCCGCGCGAAGCATTAACGGAATATGTTCGGTATATTAACGAAGAAATTAACTATAAGCGAAAAGAATTTAACTTACCCGTAATGGATGAGTAATGCCTTAGGCAGAAATGGAGGTTTCTATGAAGGCAAAACATCCACTAAAAAAGATGATCCGATATAAGACAGGCTACCTGATGATGGCTCCTTTCTTCCTGCTATTTTTTCTGTTTACGGTATTGCCGGTTGTGATATCCATGGGACTTAGCTTTACGAATTTTAATATGCTGGAATGGCCAAAATTTTGCGGATGGGATAATTATCTGAAGCTGTTCCTAGATGATGATATTTTTATTATTGCGCTGAAGAATACCTTGATCTTTGCAGTAATTACAGGTCCGCTCAGCTATCTGATGTGTCTTTTTTTTGCATGGATCATCAATGAATTCTCAGGAAAGCTGCGAGCATTTTTAACGTTGATTTTTTATGCTCCATCGATTTCGGGAAATGCTTTTATGGTATGGTCGCTCATAATCACTGGAGATCGTTACGGATATTTAAATGGGATTCTGCTAAAGCTGGGACTCATTAATTCGCCAATTCTATGGATGAAAACGGAGAAATACATCATGCCAATCCTGATTGTCGTGCAGCTGTGGTTGAGCCTTGGAACCGGATTCCTTACATTTATTGCTGGCCTTCAAACGATTGACAGGAGTTTATTTGAAGCTGCCGCAATCGATGGCGTAAAGAACCGATGGCAGGAGCTTTGGTATGTAACCCTGCCGTCCATGAAACCACAGCTTATGTTTGGTGCAGTAATGCAGATTACGACATCTTTTGCCGTTGCCGATATCTCCATTCAGTTAGCAGGTAATCCAAGTATAAATTATGCCGGAGCAACCATCGTAACCCACTTAATGGATTACGGTTCCGGTATCCGGTATGAAATGGGATATGCATCTGCAATTGCTACTATTTTATTCTTATTAATGATCGGTACTAATAAGCTTGTGCAGAAGATACTCAGAAGGGTGGGAAGCTGATGATAAAGGGAAAAGGTAAAATATTAGCACATGTAAGACATCCGAAGAAGCATCCGTTAAACCGGTCAAAAGCAGGGAATGCACTCCTATTTACCCTAATGGCAATCTGCGGTCTATTCATGGTGATACCGCTTGTCATGATTCTGAATAATGCATTTAAGCCGTTTGATGAGTTATTCCGTTACCCGCCTAAAATTTTTGTCAGAAATCCAACCTGGAAGAATTTCAAGGATTTGACCGTGCTAATGAATAATTCCTGGATTCCGTTCAGCAGATATATCCTGAACACAATAATTATAGCAGGCGGCGGAACCATCGGACATATCCTCATCGCATCCATGGCAGCCTATCCGCTGGCAAAGCTCGATATACCGGGGAAAAAGGTCCTGTTTAGCATCGTTGTTTTAGCCTTGATGTTCAACGGAACGGTTACCAGTATACCGAACTACATGATCATTTCCTATCTGGGGCTTAACAATACCTATTGGGCAGTTGTTTTGCCGGCATTTGCATCAAGCCTTGGCTTGTATCTGATGAAACAGTTTATGGAGCAGATTCCGGATTCCCTGCTGGAGTCGGCAAGATTGGACGGTGCCGGAGAAATGCTCATATTCCTAAGAATTGTAATGCCAAATGTAAAGCCGGCATGGCTTACACTGGCAATCTTTCAGTTCCAGACGATGTGGGGCAATACCGGTTCTGGCTTTTTAAGAAGCGAGCAGTTGAAACCGCTTCAATATGCATTGTATCAGGTTGCCTCGGGTGGCGTGGCAAGACAGGGGGCTGCTGCTGTGGTACAGCTGATTGTAGCAGCAATTCCGATAACTTTCTTCCTGATCTGTCAAAGCCAGGTCATTGAGACAATGACGACGTCGGGCATAAAAGAGTGAGGGAGGGATTCGTGTGAATAGTCTCGCAAAAAACCTGCGAGCCATTACAAGAATAGCAAAAGCAGCTATTCTTCAGGATTTATGCCCAGAAAGCATGGGCGTTAGTGTGCCTGCGTCCCAAAGTTTGCGGGCTTTAAAGAAAGGTATGATTATTTAGATGAAACGTTTTCTTATGATACTAGTTGCTGCTTTATTGATTCTGTCGGAGCCTTTGATGGTATCAGCCAAAGAAATTCTTCCTTATGATACCTATAATTATGATTACCGGGGAAAAGCGGTTTCTACTCCGGCAGCATATATTCCCTCAAAAACGGTTTTTGGCGAAGATCTATCCTGCGGCTCTTTTAAGAACCCGAAGGATATGTTTCTTACGGATGACGGCAACATTTATGTGGCAGATACAGGAAATAACCGCATTGTTGTTTTAAACGGCGATATGGAGGTTTTACAAATCATTGACTCTTTCATCAATAATGGTAAGAGAGATACCTTCAATTCCCCTTCCGGTGTCTGCTGTACGGACGATGGGAAGCTTTATATCGCGGATACCAATAATAAGAGAGTGATCGCGCTGGATGGCAGCGCGAACCTGGTGAAAATCATCAATAACCCCAGGTCGGAGGTTTTAAGCAGCGGCTTTGATTTTGTACCATTAAAGGTATCCGTTGATTATGCCGGCAGGGTCTATGTTATTGCATCGAATGTATATCAGGGGATTATGGCTTTTAATCAGGATTCTGAATTTATGGGGTACTTTGGTACCATTCATGTCAGAATTACCTTTATACAGAAATTATGGCGCCTGTTCTCTACAAAGGAGCAGAGAGCCAGGCAGCTGCAGTATATTCCGACGGAGTTTACGGGGCTGGATATCGATGACGAAGGCTTTGTTTATGCAACTAATTTAGATTCAACCGGCGGGAAGGCAGTTCGAATGCTAAATCCGAAGGGAATTGACGTCATCCGGCAGAACCATAACGGCGTGCATACCTTAGGAGGCGATGTTAAGTTCCGGGTAGGCGGTGATTATCAGGGCGCTTCGGAAATTGTAGATGTAAAAATAAGAAATAGCGGTATTTATTCGCTGCTCGATTGCAACCGGGGACGAATATTTTCCTATGACAGCGAAGGCAATCTCCTTTATATCTTCGGAGGCATAGGAACACAGGAAGGAACCTTCAGTCAGCCGGTGGCTATGGAAGCCTATCAGAATTTGATCTATGTTCTGGATGCTTCCAGAAATGCTATTTTTGTTTTTGAACCGACACCGTATGGAAGCAATATCAATCAAGCGGTCGGACTGCGCTATAACGGCGATGAGACAAAGGCTGTCGAGGTCTGGAAAAAAGTATTGGAGCTTGATTCCAATAATGAGATGGCTTACAGCGGGATCGGGAAGGCATACCTATCCTCTGGGGAGAACAAAAAAGCGATGTACTACCTGAAAATGGGGGTAAACAAGGAATATTATTCGATCGCCTATAAAAGGTATCGAAATGAACTGCTTCGGGAGAATTTAAGCTGGATTTTAACTGCAATTTTAATCGGAATTCTGTTACACCGTGTGTCTCGGCGAATCATAAAGTCCAGGGTAAGGAGAATAGTGTGAAAGATAAATCTTTCACACGCAAATTTGTGCCTGCAGCCCAAAGTTTGCAGGCTATGAAGAAAGGTATGGTTATTTTGATAAAATTTTTGTTTTATACCTTAACGCATCCGATCGATGGCTTTTATGAAATACGTCATCATGGCAAGGGCAGTATAGGATTATCTCTGCTTACGGTTTTCTTCTGCGGTATTGCCTACTGCATAAATAAAAGATATGCAAACTTCCTCGTAAACCCAGCGGATACGAGAGAGGTAAACAGCCTACTTTATGTCTTTACTATATTTGTACTGTTCTTTCTGTTCTGTATCGGGAATTGGTCGGTAACCTGCCTGATGAACGGGGAAGGACGTATGCAGGATATTATTACCGCAACCGGATATGCCCTGCTGCCAATTCCGTTGTTGTTTCTTCCGGCTACCTTACTTTCACAGATTGTTACGGCGGATGAGATGATCTTTTATTATCTGCTGATTAACCTGTCCATCCTTTGGGGAGTCCTGCTGGTGATCCTTAGTAATATGGTGATCCACAATTATACCTTAACGAAGGAGATCAATACCTTGCTCTTAACGGTGGCAGCAATGATTATCATTTTGTTTATTATACTGCTGTTCTATTCCATGTTCCGACAGATGATAGGATTTGTTAAAAGCATCTATACTGAGCTGATCTTCCGGGTTTAGTAAGGATGATTTTAGTGTCAAAAGCCGATTTATAAATTGACTTTATCAATTTGCACAATTTATGCATTGATAAGTAATAGGAAACATATTTCATTCGCAACACGCAGTTCCGCAAAGTACTGCATAAAACGCAGTCCTTGGGTTGTAGTACGTAATGGTACATAAGATCATAAAACACATGATCTAAGTACCAACGACTTCAAACAGTTGCTTATTAAAACATTGCTTCCTATTACCTTGGTTTTTCCTTGATTTATGCAAATTGACGAAGACTATTTGTTAGGAAGGCTTTTGACACTCAAATCAAGGATAAG
>SVEA01000055.1 GCA_015057615.1 Lachnospiraceae bacterium
TACCTCAATAAAGCTTCGATCTCACTACTGTATGGTATTGATTATAACCAAAATAAAGTAACTAATAAACCAAAAAGTGTCAGTAACCAGTTTTCATTCATAGTGGTGCGGCAAACGCATGAGGGATTTGACACTCATATCCGTATAGGAAATTGCGGCAAACTCTGTGTTACATATAAATCCGTGGATAAACTTAATTGCGTCAGGGCAAAAATAAGTAGACGGATGATTCGAAATACAGTATAATTACACTCGGACCCAGGCAAATATTGGGTAGAAAGTAGGAGAGCATGGCAAAAAGAACGAAGCGACTGACTTCCCCGGAGGAGACGAGCGGAGAAGTTAGAATTAATAAATTTTTAAGTGAAGCAGGAGTATGCTCAAGAAGAGAAGCGGATCGTGCGATCACGGAAGGAAAAGTTAAGATTGACGGCGTTACAGCGGTTATGGGTGCCAAGGTAACAAAAGGCAATTTGGTTACTTATGAAGGCAAGCCGGTGAAAAAGGAAGAAAAACTGGTCTTGATTGCATTTAATAAGCCGGTGGGAATCGTATGTACGACGGATCCTAGAGAGCCGGATAATATTGTCGATTTCATTCAATATGGGATGAGAATATACCCCATCGGAAGGTTGGATAAGGATTCGGAAGGACTGATCCTATTAACAAACGATGGGAATATCGTGAATAAGATCTTACGTGCCGAGAATAAGCATGAAAAGGAATACATTGTGAAGGTAAATAAAGAGATAACGGCGGAGTTTCTTAAGAAAATGTCAGCCGGGGTACCAATTCTGGATACGGTGACAAATCCCTGTAAGATTACGCAGATGGACAAGTACACCTTTCGAATCATACTAACGCAGGGCTTAAACCGCCAGATCCGTCGGATGTGTGAACATCTCGATTATCGTGTCGTACACTTGCAACGAATCCGCATTATGAATATACAATTGGGAAGGTTAAAATCCGGTAACTATCGTAATGTAACGGAGAGGGAAATTGAGGAACTAAATCAACTGATAAGAAAGAGAAGTCACGTTAATCGTTCCGCAGAAAAAAATACAAAATGAAGTTTCTCTTACAAACATTAATCAGAAGTAGGTATCAAAAGCCGATTGATGAAGACGATCTGTCAAGAAGGCTTTTGCCGGGTTAATCATTAATCAGAATTCAGAATAAATGATAGGAAGGATGGTGTTCGAATGGACATCAAGCAGGAAATAGAGCAATTACGAGAACAGATAAGATATCATAATGATCGGTACTATAACCAGGATGATCCGGAAATCTCCGATTATGAATATGATCAATTGTCTCTGCGGCTTCGGAAATTGGAGAAGGAGCATCCTGAGATTGACCAATCCGATTCACCAACGCAGAAGGTTGGAGGCACTGCCAAAAGAGAAGCAGGTATCCTGGTGAAGCATAATGTTCCAATGCTAAGCCTGCAGGATGTGTTTCAAAAGGAGGAAGTAGTTAGCTTTGTCGAGAAAATACTGAGTGAACGAAGGGATACGGTATTCTGTGTAGAGAAAAAGATCGACGGCTTATCCGTAGCACTGCGTTATCGAGACGGTAAATTAACCACAGGAATTACCAGAGGCGACGGAATCAGCTATGGTGAGGATGTTACCGACAATATCAGGACGATAAAGGATGTTAAGACACAGCTGAAGGAAACACCTCCCTATATTGAGATCCGGGGCGAGGTTTATATGAAGACAGAGGATTTTGAAGCGGTAAATGATAAATTGGAGGCAGCCGGTAAAAAGCTATTTGCCAATCCAAGAAACTGTGCCGCCGGTACCCTTCGTCAATTGGATTCCCGTGTGGTAAAGGAACGGAAATTATCTCTGTTTGCCTTTAATGTTCAGGAGACAGAGGGAATAACCTTTACGAGCCATGCAGAGAGCTTAGAGTGGATTAAAAAGCAGGGCATTAAAGTGATTGAGGGCTATCGGCTATGCCATAGTGCCGAGGAGGTCTGGGATGCCATTATGGAGATCGGAGAATCCCGGGGCGGTCTGCCTTACGATATCGATGGTGCTGTCATTAAGGTGGATGATCTTTCTTACCGTGAATATCTGGGTGCAACGGCGAAGGTTCCCAGATGGGCAATTGCTTATAAATATCCTCCGGAGGAAAAGGAGACCAAGGTCAAGGAGATTCGTCTGAGTGTTGGCAGAACAGGGAGAATTACACCGACTGCAATTTTTGAACCGATCCGTTTGTGTGGAACGAATGTGGAGCGGGCAACCTTGCATAACCAGGACCGCATTGATGAATTGGATGTCCGAATCGGAGATACGATTGTCGTTCGTAAAGCAGGGGAGATTATTCCAGAAGTGCTATCGGTTGTTAAGGAGAAAAGACCAGAGGGAACGATTCCCTATAGGCTCCCTTCCGTATGTCCAAGCTGCGGCGCACCGACCATTCGTGATGAGAATACAGCAGATACCAGGTGTACGAATTTGAACTGCCCGGCACAGCTTACCCAGCACATCATTAACTTCGTAGGGCGGAACGCCATGGATATCAAAGGCTTCGGAGAGGCATATATCGATATATTGATTAAGGAAGATTACTTAAAAGACGTTGCGGATATCTATTATCTGAAGGAATACCGGGAGGAATTAATTGAGAAAGGTCTGATCGGTAAAGAGAAAAATACGGATAAGCTCCTTAAGGCAATCGAAGATAGTAAGAAGAATGATATCGACCGACTGATTACCGGCTTTGGAATAAGAAATATCGGGAAACAGGCAGCTACCGAGTTGAAAAAGCATTTTAAGTCCGTTCTGGATTTGCGGAATGCTTCCTATGAGGACTTAGTTGCTATTAATGATGTCGGCGATATCAGCGCCAGGGCGATCGTGGAATTTTTTCAGAATCAGGAGAATGATACGATTCTGAAACGGCTGGAACAGGCAGGCGTCAATCTGAATTCCCTGGAAGATAACAGTGAAACCGATCAGCGTTTGGAAGGCATGACCTTTGTTATCACCGGAACCCTTCCGACCATGGGCAGAAGTGAGATGGAGGAATTATTAAAAAAGCACGGTGCCAAAGTATCCGGCAGTGTTTCTAAGAAGACCAGTTATGTCGTTGCCGGTGAAAATGCCGGAAGCAAATTGACAAAAGCAAATGAGATGGGAATCCCTGTTTTAACGGAACAAGAGGTTTTAAATCGAATTGGGTAGAAATTTGTAAGACGCAGGGATATAATGGAAAGTTACACCATTAATCGTTGATTTATTTTCTTAAACATGATATGATATTTCTTGTTCACACAATAAACTCCTATGGATAATATAGGAGGGTGCTGAGTAGAAATAGCCTTTATAATCGGAAAGGCTATCTGAATTTTACAAATAGATAATTTAACAAAATAACAACGAAGATGGTGATACATAATGCCGATTAAAGTGCAGAGCGATTTACCCGCAAAGAAAATTTTAGAAGATGAAAACATATTTATCATGGACGAAACCCGTGCGCTGCATCAGGATATCCGTCCTCTTAAAATAGCGATTTTAAATCTTATGCCGATTAAGGAAGACACGGAGGTTCAGCTGCTGCGAAGCCTTTCCAATACACCCCTCCAGGTGGATATTACGTTCCTGACGACCGGAACCTATGTTGGAAAGCACACGCAGACCAGTCATTTGGATCAATTCTATCTTACGATTCAGGATGTTAAGGACCGTAAGTTTGATGGTTTGATTATTACCGGTGCTCCGGTGGAATTAATGGACTTTGAAGAGGTGGATTATTGGGAGGAGCTTACGAAGATTATGGAATGGTCGAAGTCCCATGTCACCTCCACCCTGCATATCTGCTGGGGTGCTCAGGCGGGTCTATATTATCATTATGGTATTGAGAAGAAAAAATTAGATACAAAGCTGTTTGGAATATTTGAACATAGAGTACTAAAGAGAAAGACCCCGTTTGTAAGAGGATTTGATGACGTTTTCTATGCGCCGCATTCCCGATATACGACGATTGATAAGGAGGATATCTTAAAAAATAAGGAGCTGACGATTCTTGCGGAATCAGAGGAAGCCGGAGTATTTATTGTCATAGCGGAGGAAGGAAAGCAGATCTTTGTTATGGGTCATCCGGAGTATGACAGAGTATCTCTGGACAATGAATATAAGAGGGATATTGCAAAAGGACTCTCCATTGATTTACCAAAGCATTACTATCCGGAGGACCTTCCCGAGCAGCGTCCTACCTTGGTATGGCGGGCTCATGCGAATATTATGTATACAAATTGGCTCAATTATTATGTATATCAGGTGACACCTTACGATTTGTAAGAAACCCTAGCAAACCTGCATGTATGTGGGGTTAAAGACTACTGTAAAAAAGCATCTAATGGTTACAGCATGGAATAAACTTGTTTATAGAAACTGCGTAGTTGTTTTTAAGTTCTTATTGGGGGAAGAATGATGAAACTGATCGAATATCTACAGGGCAGGTCTAGCACATGTTTGCTATGGGGGTTCGCAATAGAAACCATTTGTATCATAATATTAATTGTAATCGTGCTGTTCTTATTAGCAAATGATCGTAAAAATAGGATGACTGCCCTTACGTTAGAGCAGATGCAGGAGACCTTTCTATTAGAAGGGGAACGTTATCGGATTGCGACAGAGCTGTCTCAGGATATCATTTTCGAATATCGGATCGGCGAGGATGAGATGGTGAATACCGAAAAATACCGGGAATTGTTTGGGGGAGATCCGGTGATACCGGAATTTACAGTGTGCTGTGGAAAAAGGCAGGAGAAGGTTCATCCGGATGACTGGGGAATTTATCTCGAATACTGCCGGGAATTAAGAGAAGGAAAGGGGATTATTGAGACAGAGTTTCGAATCAAAAACCGTTTGGGTGAGTTCATCTGGTGTCAGGCGATGGGAAAGACTATCTATGATGAGGATAAAAAACCGCTTCGGGTCATCGGAAAGATTGTAAATATTGATATACAGAAAAAAGAGCTGGAGGCTTTAGAATACAAAGCCACCAGGGATCCGCTTACGAATGTTTATAATCGAGAAGTTACCTTTAAGAAAATCGAGAGGTTTATCACAGGGAATAAGAACAACCGACATATGCTGATGTTCATTGATTTCGATGATTTTAAAACGGTCAATGATAATTATGGGCATTTGATCGGCGATAAAATCCTGATCTATGTGATCAGCAAAATTAAGGCGGTATTCTCGGAGGGTGAAATTATCGGCAGGATCGGCGGGGACGAATTTGCTGTTTTCGCAGGAAATATTACCGATCTTGATGAGGTACTGCATAAAGCGGATACCCTTCGCTGTGCGATGGAAACAACCTATTTTGATAGGGGAAATGCAATCCCTATTTCCGGAAGCATCGGTATCGCTATCTACCCGGAGGATGGCTTACATTATGAGCAGTTGATGGAACGGGCAGATAATGCTCTATACCGTGCGAAGGAGCAGGGGAAAAATAGTTTTATGCTTTATTCTCCGGTCATTTAAAATCTTTCTTTGAAATGGCATGTGTAATGATTAATAATCCGATACAAATGGCGCAGAACAGTATACAGAAAGTCAGGATCAGAACGACTTCACTGGTTTGCGTCATTTTTTTTATGTATTCATAGCTTTCCTTGAGAAGAAAGCCGGAAAATGCGGTAATCATACCTGGTTTTACAAGATTGTCTGTGGCATTAAAAGAAAAGCGGACATATCTTCCTACGGCGATGCTGTCTAAGAAAGTAATGATCAGCTGTCCGATCAGCAGTGCAATTAAATATCCGGAGATTCCCCTGGAGGGTATCAAAAAGATGATCAGGAGAATCTTGCTTATCGATCCGATAATGGAATTGATAAAAGTAATACGTGGCTTACCAAGACCATTAATAATACTGCTCAGGGTTGTGGAGAGGTAAATCAGCGGGCATAGCCACGCAAGAACCACCAGGAAGGTTCCTGCCTCCTCGTTATGAAGCACTAAGGTACCTAAATCTTTCCCAAAGTTAATAAATATGCCGGTGCTTATGATTCCTATTATTAAACTGTATTTTATAGCAATGGCTGTAGTTTTCCCAATCATTCGTTCATTATTAAGAGCCTGTGCCTCCGAAATGGTAGGCAGGAGAAGAACTGCCAGTGCATTGATTAACGCTGTTGGAAACATAATAAAAGGTATGGACATACCATTTAGAACACCATAGGTACTAAGCGCCTGGGAGGTCGTTAATCCAAATCTCCGTAGCATCGTAGGGATAAGAACGGTTTCAATACTATGTAATATATTAATTAGTAGACGGTTTGCCGAAAGTGGCACACTTACATGCAGAATTTCTTTTGTAACCTGTTTCTTACCGGACATTTTTGCATTGGGATCCGGTCCGAGGACGAGGAGCTTACCAGGAGACTTGGTAAAGAATAAGGAGAGAAAATTGTAGAGGCAGGAAGCAATCTCCCCGAATAAGATTCCCAGTACAGCGAGCTCGCAGGTAACGGACAGTTCACCATTGCCTGCCAACAGGGCGATAGCATATACTGCGATCACACGGACAATCTGCTCTAAGAGCTGCGTAGATGCCGGTATAGCAGTTTTTTTTAACCCATAATAGTAGCCGTTAATACAGGAGGTTATACCGCAAAAGGGAAAAACAAATGCCAAGATGCGGAGAGATTTGGCGCACCTTTCTTCTAATAAGAAACGCCAGGCAATATAATCTGCACCCCAGTATACCAGGATGGACATTAGCAGGGCAAGGGATACGGACAATACTAAGCCAGTCCTTAGAATTCGGGAGATGTTCTTGTCATTTCGCTTTCCCAGCTCAGCAGCGACAAGTCTTGAGAGAGAGGTTTGAATACCGGTTGCGTAGACGGTAAACGCTATTCCGTAAACAGGAAAGATAAGCTGATAGATCCCTAATAGCTCCGCTCCCATAGTATTGGACAGGAATATTTTATAGAAGAAACCGATTACCCTTGTGATAAAGCCTGCAAGGGTAAGAATCATGGTTCCCTTCACGATATTATTTCTTTTCGCAAGATGTAATTGTTCCGGAGTCAGATTATTATCAGCCATTTCAAACCATCCTCGCATTTTATGATACTTTACATGATATAAATAGGGAGCTTACAGCGCACTCATATATTATGTTTATTCCATCATATGACAACTTATGTTATGGCGGAGATGAATTTTCGAAATCCACTATGGATAGGAGTAAGCTTCGTCAATTTGCACATTTTATGTGTTGATAAGTACAATCCTCGTAAAGGTGTGGAATTTGCAACAGGGGCGGGGGTATCTTGCAATTTCATCTTGTTTTGTTCAACTCACTCTATGATTTTGCAATTTTAAAACACACCTTAATATGAAACGTATTAAAATATGGTTTCCTATTACTTAAGTATTTCCTTGGTCTGTGCAAATTGAAGAAGCCGATTTGTTAAGAAGGCTTTTTACAATCAAATTAATATTACTATTTTGTGATTACAGAAATGAAAATTTTAGTTGACAGTTTTAAAGTATGGTGTTATATTTAAAGCCGAGTGATTTAATAGGAATTAAAACAATAGGAATTAAAACAATAGGAATTAATAATATGAACGGGTAAACCGGTGGAGAGGGGTAAGGTGAGAGCAGAATGAAACTTTCTACCAAAGGAAGATATGGTCTAAGAGCGGTGCTTGACCTTGCAGTGCATGATACCGATGAAGCAGTGGCATTAAGCCAAATTGCGGACAGACAGGGCATATCGATGAACTATCTGGAACAATTGATTCCAAAGCTGAGGAAGGCTGGAATTGTAAAAGGAATTCGCGGTGCGCAGGGCGGCTATATACTTGCTAAGCCAGCGGATAAAATTTCAATCGGAGATATCTTAAGAGCCTTGGAGGGAGATTTGAACCCGGTAGATTGTGCAGAGGTTAGTAATGGCGAAAGTACCTGCAGCAACTCGGATACTTGTGTAACCAAATATGTTTGGAAGCGTATTAGTGATAGTATAAATGACGCTGTCGACGGAATTATGCTTTCCGAGCTTGTGGAAGAAAGTAAAAGGGTACAGACCGGGGATCCCACAGACTATATTAGAACAAAGCAATCTTGTGGAAAATAATACATGAAAATTTTAGGAGATGACAACGTATGGAAAATAAAATCTACCTGGATAATGCCGCAACTACCAAGACCAGACCAGAAGTGGTAGAGGCAATGCTACCTTACTTTACTGAGAAATTTGGCAATCCATCCAGTATCTATGAATTTGCTTCCCAGAATAGGAAGGCAGTCGACGAGGCAAGAGGAATTATTGCAAAGTCATTGGGGGCTGATATTTCTGAAATCTATTTTACAGCCGGTGGTACAGAGTCGGACAATTGGGCGCTGAAAGAGACTATTGATGCCTATGCTTCAAAAGGAAATCATATCATTACGTCGAAAATTGAGCATCATGCCATCCTTCATACCTGCGAATATCTTGAAAAGCATGGGTGTGAGGTGACCTATGTGGATGTGGATGAAAACGGAATCATTAAGCTGGATCAGTTAAAGAAAGCGATCCGGCCGAACACCATTTTAATATCTGTAATGTTTGCAAACAATGAGATCGGAACGATTCAGCCGATTAAGGAAATCGGAGAAATAGCAAAACAGCACAATATTTTATTCCATACAGATGCAGTACAGGCTTATGGGCAATTACCGATCGATGTAAATGAGCTGGGAATTGACATGCTGAGTGCCAGTGCCCACAAGCTGCATGGACCAAAGGGAATCGGTTTTCTCTATATCCGAAAGGGTGCGAAGCTTCGCTCCTTAATTCATGGCGGGGCACAGGAAAGACAGCGTCGTGCAGGTACCGAAAATGTTCCTGGTATTGTAGGATTTGGCAAGGCAGCTGAAATTGCTATCGCAACCATGGAGGAGAGGAAAAAGAAAGAAATCTACCTCCGCGATAAATTAATGAAACGGGTAATGGCAGAAGTCCCTTTTGTTAGGGTAAATGGCGACAGAACCAGAAGGCTGCCAAACAATGTGAACTTCAGCTTTCAATTTATAGAAGGAGAGTCTCTGCTGATCATGCTGGACATGAATAATATCTGTGCCTCCAGCGGCTCTGCATGTACCTCAGGCTCCCTGGATCCATCTCATGTTCTTTTGGCGATCGGATTACCTCATGAGATCGCTCATGGTTCCTTAAGACTTACCTTAAGTGAAGAGAATACAGAAGAAGAAATTGATTATACGGTTGATAAGATCAAGGAAATTGTTGATAAATTACGTCAAATGTCCCCGCTGTATGAAGATTTCGTAAAGAAAAGATCATAAAGCAATATAAATCTACTGAAACATTGGAGGAAAGTTATGTATACAAAAAAAGTTATGGATCATTTTACCCATCCTCGTAATATGGGAGAGATTGAAGATGCAAGCGGCGTCGGTACGGTCGGAAATGCAAAATGCGGCGATATTATGAGAATGTATTTGGATATCGACGATAATGGAGTAATTCGTGATTGTAAATTTAAAACATTTGGATGCGGTGCGGCAGTAGCCACAAGCAGTATGGCAACGGAATTGGTGAAAGGCAAGACGGTACAGGAAGCACTTTCGGTAACCAACAAGGCAGTTATGGAGGCTCTGGACGGACTTCCACCTGTGAAAGTGCATTGCTCCTTATTAGCGGAAGAAGCCATTCATGCAGCACTATGGGATTATGCGGAAAAGCACAATATAAAAATTGAAGGTCTTTCAAAGCCGAAAAATGATATCAGCGAGGAAGAGGAAAAACCGGAATATTAATATAAGACCAAAGACGATTTGTTAAGAAGGTTTTTGACGCTCCAATCAATATGAAAGGAGTAAGGAACAAGATCGAGTAAGGAAACAGCAGGTGAAGCGAATTAATTCGCTTTGCTATGAAGAAAGGCATGGTTATTAACATGGAAAAAGTAGTGGTAGGAATGTCCGGAGGCGTAGACTCATCTGTGGCAGCATACCTATTGAAGGAACAGGGATATGAGGTCATTGGTGTAACGATGCAGATCTGGCAGGATGAGGATGTCTGTACCATGGAGGAAAATGGCGGATGCTGCGGACTCAGCGCGGTAGAGGATGCCAGAAGAGTGGCAGCAGTGCTGGATATCCCTTACTACGTCATGAACTTTAAGCAGGAATTTAAAGCTAACGTTATGGATTACTTTGCTTGCGAGTATCTGCAGGCAAGGACTCCAAACCCGTGCATTGCTTGTAATCGGTATGTAAAATGGGAATCTCTGCTGAAGCGTTCCATGGGGATTGGTGCTTCCTTTATAGCAACCGGACATTACGCAAGAATTATTCGGCTGCCAAACGGCAGATATACGATACGAAAATCTGTGACCCAGGCAAAGGATCAAACCTATGCTTTATATAACCTTACGCAGCATCAGCTTGCACATACCCTAATGCCGGTTGGGGAATATGAAAAGGACCGGATCCGTGAGATTGCTAAGGAGCAGATGCTTCCCGTAGCGAATAAACCGGACAGTCAGGAGATATGTTTTGTACCGGATCATGATTATGCCGGCTTTATTAAAGATTATCTGAAGGAAAATGAAGACCGGATAAAAAAGAACCCGAGTTTTCCGGTTAAGGATGGTGTTCCGGCAGGCTTAACTCCCGGTAATTTTGTGAATACCGCGGGAGAAATTATCGGAAGGCACAAAGGATTAATTCACTATACGATTGGGCAGAGAAAGGGTTTAAACTTAGCAATGGGACAACCTATGTTTGTCCTAGAGCTAAAGCCGGACACAAACGAGGTCATCATAGGAAGCGGGAAGGAAGTTTTTTCCGACCGACTGTATGCGAACCATTTGAATTTTATGGCGATAGAAGATCTTGACGGAGAAATGGCGGTAGAAGCCAAAATCCGTTACAGCCACAAAGGGGCACGGGCGATCATTAAGAAAACAGCGGGAGATGAGATACAATGTATCTTTGAGGAACCGCAGAGAGCGATCACACCAGGACAAGCGGTAGTATTTTATAAAGAGGATATTATTATCGGCGGCGGAACGATTATTAGTAAAAAAGAATGATTCAAGTGTCAAAAGCTGATTTAATAGAAATGAAAGGCTATGATAAGATACCTGCAATAGTAAGCCAGCAGGTAATTTGTCACAGCCCTTTTTATCGTATAGGAAATTGCGTCCTATACGACAAAAAACCTCCATGCGAACATAGTTTGCATTGGGATGACGTACTCAGCACGTAACGAATACTTGAAACATGTATTCGTAAGGTATTTATCTGCCTGCGGCAGAACGCGCTCGGCACGAGAGTTTGCCAAGGCAAACTTTGCTACTGTAAGGAAGGTCCGTTCTTCAAAACCGTGCATAAATATGCTGCAATTGGGATTTGAAACAACGGTCGAGCGTAGCATATATGCGATCCTTACAGCTTCTTTATAGTTTCTGGAACACCGGTTTTCCCTGATGAAAAACGGCATAGTAGCGATAACCTAAGCTCTTTAATAATTCCGACACGCTTTCAAAGTCGTAGCAGAGGTACTCCGGTGCATGGGCATCGGAACCGATTGTAATAAGCTCGCCACCAAGCTCACGGTAAAGCTTTAGTACCTCTGCGTCCGGATGAGGACGTCCCAGTCCATATTTGTAGCCGGAGGAATTGACTTCAATACCCTTTCCATGGGAGATAATGATTTTTAAAGCTTCCTCTAACAGATCCAGATAATCGCGATAGGAATAGTGGAAGTTTTCTGTTAACGGCTTTGGTATATACCGAATGATATAATCAATATGTCCATATACATGGAAGTCGTTAATTGCCTGACAGTTTTCAATAATCGTCTCATAATAGCGGCGAATCCCTTCCTCCACCGTCTTATCCGCCCAATATTCCGGGTAATAGGGATCATAATGATCAACGACATGGGAGGAGCCAATGATAAAATCAAACGGATAGCTTTTTATAAGAGAAGTGATCCGGTCTTTTAGATGGGGTTGTAATCCCAGCTCAATTCCGGTTAAAATGGTAATCCGATCCTGATAGCGCTCTTTCATATTCTTTAGCTTTGTACGATATTCCTCTACATCAAATACAAAATCATATCCATCCCGGATTGGATAATCATAATCCATATGATCCGTAAAGCATATCTCCTTCATACCATGCCTGATCGCGCTTTCAATCATATCCTCCATGGAAGCTTTGCTGTCATTAGAAAAATTGGAATGCATATGGCAATCTGCCTCAATCAACAAGATCTCTCCCTTCTGTAAAATGCTCAAATTCTATAGTTTGTTTTTCGGTTAAGCTTTATATTTACTTGATCTGCTCAATACCGGATATATCCGTAGAAGCTACCATGGAATAATTGGTATAGTAAACGACGAATCCCGGCTTGCCTCCGTTTGGTTTTTTTACGTTTTTCTTTAAGGTGTAATCAATTTCAACCTTTTCTGCATCTCTGGCACTGGAATAGTAGGCAGCCAGTCTAGCAGCTTCCTCAAAGGTGCGGTCCGGAAGCTCGCTTCCCCCTGCCTTCACGATCACATGGGAACCGGCGATCTTTTTCGCATGGAACCACCAATCGCCCCCTTCGGCAAACTTAAAGGTAAGTGCATCATTTTGAAAATTGTTTTTTCCGATGTAGATCGAATAGCCGTCGGAGGAAACATAATGAAGGGGTTTGCTTTTTCCTGTCACTTTCTTCGCCTTTACCTTCATGTTACCCTGCTTTTTGCCGGTATATTTTTTTTTGATATAACCGTATTCCATCAGTTCCCGTTTTAGGTCGGTTAAATCATCTTCCTCCGATGCAATATCAAGGGCAGCGCGAATGGATTCCAGATGGGTGAGATCATCGGCGGTATCCTGAACTAGCTCTGATAAGGCTTCATAGGTCCGTTTCAGCTTATTGTATTTTTCAAAATAATGCTTTGCATTCTCCATTGGTGCCAGCGTCGGATCGAGGGGGATGGTGATTTCTTTATCGGTATAATAATTGACGGCTTTTAATTCTTTTGCACCCGGTTCTAATCCGTAGCCGTAAGCGGTGATTAACTCGCCGTATACCTTGAATTTATCTCTTTTCTCCGTATCCTTTAACTGCTTTAACTGCAAATCATATTTTTTACTTTCCCGGTCGATCGCATTCGATAGAATTTTACGAAGGTCAGCAGATTTTTGATGGATACGGGAAAGAGCGGTTTTTTTAGCATAGTATTTCTCCAGCATAGCAGAGACCGAGTCATAGGGCTGTATCTCGTGGTTTTTATAGCAGGAGAGGGTAACACTGGCGAATTCAACCGGGGAACCATTAAGGGTCACAATATTAGGAGTAAACCTTGCCTCCTTAACGTCCTCCATCAACCGTTCCAGATTGCGGAACAGATGCAAACCGGCAGCTTCTCCTACAGATGCCGCGGATAGGGAGGCATCTAAGGAAGCGCGGCAGCACAGCTCATTAGCAATGAGCGGACTGATACCGGTGAGGCTGGTATAGATCGCCTTGCTAAGGGGCATCGGTTTCTGTAAAACAGTTTCCAAAAAGGTATTCTGATCAAGGGTCAATGGGTCATATTTCTTCCTGGTCTCCGGTATAAAATAATCCCGTCCCGGAAGGACCTCCCGGACGGAGCTTACGAATAGATTCACCCTCTTAATGCTGTCAATTATTTTCATATCTTCATCACAGAAGATGATATTACTGTGCTTTCCCATCAATTCGATAATTAAAAATTTGATACGAACATCTCCAAGTTCGTCAAGATGCTCCAGCTTAAAATTAATGATTCGTTCTAAACCGGGCTGCGAAATATCTAATATCCGTGCGCTTGCCAGATGTTTTCGAAGCAGCATGCAGAAATTCGGAGCTGTCATAGGGTTCGACTTATTATTCTCCGTCAGATATGCAAGCGGCAGACTGGCATCTGCGGATAGCAGCAGTTTATAGGGATCCCTTGCCGAACCCTTTATTGTTAAAATTAGTTCATCTTTTTCGGGCTGCGCGATCTTATTGATCCTTCCGCCCATAAGAGTCTGACGCAATTCGTTGACAATATTTGCAATAACAATTCCATCGAAAGCCATAATCAATCTCCTTTATCAAAACGTTCCGTAGAACGGTAAAATTTAATCTGTGTCATATCGTAAAGTTAGGATTGCTGTATTTACAAAATTATATCATACTATCAAGAAAAAGTATAAATTGTTTTAAGATTCTATTCTTATCAAAATCTTAAGATGACTTATGACATTTACATCCGTATAAAAATTAATACGTACGGTTGAATAATTTTTGAAAAAAGAATAAGTGAGAACAGAATTTGCCATAACATAGTGGGATAGCTGCCATAATTAATAATTATATGAAATATTGAATATTTATGTAGTAATTACAAAAAAAGTTCTTGAATTAAGAGGAAGGGATGGATATAATAAAAAAGCGGATACAAAGGCGCATTTGGTTTGTGAAATGCGCTCTTTTACAACTCAAGTGCGTGGCTTTGTAATTTCCTTGTATATTTGTTCCTTACGTCTTATTTTAGCCAAAGGAGATTAAACTATGGGATATGTAGATGAAGTAATTGATTTAGTTGTTAAGAAGAACCCGGCAGAACCGGAGTTTCATCAGGCAGTAAAGGAAGTTCTGGAATCACTACGAGCTGTTGTGGAAGCAAATGAAGAAAAGTATAGAAGAGAAGCCTTACTGGAAAGGCTGGTTGAGCCGGATAGACAGATTAAATTCAGAGTACCCTGGGTTGACGATCAAGGCAAGGTACAGGTGAATACAGGCTATCGTGTTCAATTCAACAATGCAATCGGACCATATAAAGGAGGAATTCGTTTACATCCTTCTGTGAATCTGAGTATTATTAAGTTCTTAGGCTTTGAGCAAATCTTTAAAAACTCTCTGACCGGACTTCCCATTGGAGGAGGCAAGGGCGGTTCCGACTTTGATCCCAAAGGAAAATCAGATAGAGAAATTCTGGCGTTTTGTGCAAGCTTTATAACGGAACTTTATAAATATATCGGAGCTGATGTAGATGTTCCTGCCGGTGATATCGGAACCGGTGCAAGAGAAATCGGCTATATGTACGGCCAGTTTAAGAAAATAACCGGTTCCTATGAAGGGGTATTTACCGGAAAAGGGCTTACCTATGGCGGATCCCTTGCAAGAACCGAAGCGACCGGCTATGGTTTATTATACCTGACCCAGGAGATGCTGAAATACAATGGGGAAGAGATCAAAGGGAAGACGGTTGCGATATCCGGTGGCGGTAATGTGGCAATCTATGCAGCAGAAAAAGCGCAGCAGCTGGGTGCTAAAGTGGTTACCGTCAGCGATTCGAACGGATGGGTTTATGATCCGGAAGGTATTGATCTTGCCTCCTTGAAGGAAATCAAAGAAGTGAATCGTGCCCGGTTAACGGAATATAAAAAATACCGTCCGAATTCGGAATATCATGAGGGAAGAGGCGTATGGACAGTAAAATGCGATATCGCACTTCCTTGTGCAACCCAGAATGAGCTCTTTATTGAGGATGCCAAAGCATTGGTGGCAAATGGCTGTATCGCCGTTGCGGAAGGTGCCAATATGCCTACCACCCTGGAGGCTACGCAGTATTTGCAGGAGCATGGCGTGCTATTCGCTCCTGGGAAAGCGGCAAATGCCGGCGGTGTTTCTACTTCTGCACTGGAGATGACCCAGAACAGTGAAAGACTCAGCTGGACCTTCGAGGAAGTGGATGCAAAGCTACAGCAAATTATGGTCAACATCTTCCACAACATGGAAAACGCTGCCGACAGATACCATGCAAAGGGCAATTATGTTATCGGAGCGAATATTGCAGGCTTCGAAAAAGTGGCAAATGCAATGATGGTACAGGGTATTTGGTAAGATACACGCAATTTAATATATTCATATAGTAATAGTCCAGGCTTGATCAATCAGCATTCTATTATTTATAACCTAGTTGTAGAGAAAAGGGCGGGAGTGTCAATACATCCCGTCTTTTACTTTTTTCGTCGTATAGGAAATTGCGTCCTATACGACAAAAAACGCTCCGCTAAGGAACGCGCTCGGAGCAAGAGTTTGCCAAGGCAAACTCTTTGCTACTAATAACATATTGATTGTATCAGACCTTTTCTCATGGAAGGAAGGTTATTCCTTTGTCCCCCCCCCAATAGAAAACGCTTCTATAAGATCTATCCGGTAATCCATTATTCGACTGTCGCATCCTTACTTTGATGAGCCGTAATGATGGTGTAACTGTAAGCGTTTACCGTAATCTCATATCCGTCGATATCGATGTACCAGTTTTTCCCCTTTCTAGTAATAACAGCATGTGCATCTTGAATTTTATTGCGGCACCATTTTACTACATCATCTACATTTAACGCAAGATTTCTTTTAATTCGTTCCATACCCATATCCGTTGTATGCAGCTTATCTATATTTTGCAGTAGAGCGCACATCGTATCGTCCATTTTTATTCTCCTTTGATGCGTTTGAGTTTTGCCGTTGCGCGGAAAGATGATATAAAGCAACGGTGCTTGTTTAATAAGAAAATCATATCACACTTCTTAGCCAACCTGAATATATAAGGTCCTATCATGTTCTTTGTTTTTTATATGATTTATGACATTTAAATCAATTTTTATATAGAAATTACAAGAAAGGATATAATAAGATTGACAAAAAGTATTTGATTTTATATAATAATTATACCCAACGGGGGTATAGTATATAAAAATAGATTAGGAGGATATTCGATGGCAGAAAAGCAAGCTTCAAATCAAGATATAGATAACAGCATGGATCAAATGGAAGAGGAGCTTCTTCAAGATTTTGATCACTGTAAGGCAGAGCATTGCCACACGTCGGATTGCGATCGAAGGAAAACGGTCCGCGAGGCAAAATTAAAGGGGAATCTTCTTACAAGATTAAATCGGGTAGAGGGTCAGATCCGCGGTATTAAGGGCATGATCGAGAAGGATGTATATTGTGATGATGTGCTGAATCAAATTTCCGCGGCGCAGTCGGCGTTAAGCTCGATTAGCAAGCTGGTTCTTGAAAATCATATCAAGGGCTGCCTTGTAAAAAGAATACATGCAGGGGAAGATGAGGTCATTGATGAGCTGCTGGCTACGATTCGAAAAATGCTAAAGTGATCAATGCGAAACGTTATATTCATCGTCTCGAGAAATTCTTGGAAGCAGCAATTAATATAAAGTGATAAAGATGATCGAAGCATGGAAGGGAGTGACATTTTATGAATAAAGAAACGGTTAAGATAACCGGGATGACCTGTGCAGCATGTGCGCAGAGAATTCAAAAATCAGTGAGTAAGCTGGATGGAGTTAACGAAGCCAATGTTAATATTGCTACGGAGAGGTTATCGGTCGAATATGAGGAAAGTAAAGTTTCTAAGGCTAAAATACAGGAAGTAGTTGAGAAGCTGGGATATGGAATTATTTGGGAAAAAAAGACGAATTCGGTTACCATTCCTATCGGCGGGATGACTTGCGCGGCTTGTGCCCAAAGGATTGAGAAAATATTAAATAAATTGGATGGTGTTGAGAAAGCCTCCGTTAATTTAGCAACCGAGAAGGCAACTGTTGTGTATGATCCGCAGGTTGTCCGTCTCTCGGGAATAAAAAAGAGCATCGAAAAGCTCGGATACAAGGCACTCGATATCGAGCAGGAAGGAACCATTGATCAGGATAAGCTTCGTAAGCAGAAAGAGATTAAAACCTTACGGACCAAATTTATTGTGTCCCTGATATTTGCGGTTCCCTTACTCTATTTTGCGATGGCGCCAATGGTATCCTGGTGGCCGTTTCCAATACCGGAATTTTTTGCCCCGATGATGCATCCGCTCAGGTATGCGATTCTGCAGCTGACCTTAGTTACTCCGATTATTATCGCCGGCTACCGTTTCTATACGGTCGGCTTCCGTGCCTTGTTGCAAAGAAGCCCGAACATGGATTCCTTAGTGGCAATCGGTACCTCGGCAGCCATGATATACAGTATTTACAATACCTTTGAAATTGCAGGCGGGAATCCCCATGCCGTAATGGGACTGTATTATGAATCTGCAGGGGTTATCATCACCTTGATTCTTCTTGGAAAATCCTTAGAGGCGGTATCAAAAGGAAAGACCTCCGAAGCGATTAAGAAGCTGATTGGTCTCGCTCCTAAAACCGCGATTGTGATTCAGGACGGGAAGGAAATTGAGGTTCCTATTGAAGAGGTAGAAATCGGAGATGTCATAGTGGTAAAGCCAGGCGATAAAATTCCGGTAGACGGTGTGGTTCTTGAGGGAACAACAGCTATTGATGAAGCAATGCTTACTGGGGAAAGCATGCCGGTGGGTAAGAAAACCGGGGATCCGGTATATGCAGCAAGTATTAATAAGAATGGGATGATCCGGTTTCAGGCAACGAAGGTAGGAAAAGATACCGCATTGGCACAGATTATTAAATTAGTGGAGGACGCACAGGGCTCCAAAGCACCGATTGCGCAGATCGCGGATATTGTATCCGGCTACTTTGTACCAATTGTTGTTATTATCGCAATCGTTGCATTTGCAGCCTGGATGATTTCTGGGCAGTCCCTTGCCTTCTCCTTAACCATCTTTATCTCCGTGCTGGTTATCGCCTGCCCCTGTGCGCTGGGGCTTGCCACACCGACCGCAATCATGGTCGGAACCGGTAAGGGTGCAGAGAACGGTATCCTATTTAAGGGTGGAGAGGCTTTGGAAATGACCCATAAGATTACTACGATTGTATTTGATAAGACAGGAACGATTACCGAAGGAAATCCGGAGGTAACGGATATTATTCCTACCCCCGGCTCAGACCGGAATAAATTATTGCAGTTAGCAGCTTCCGGAGAGAAGGGGTCGGAGCATCCGCTTGGTGATGCAATTGTTAGGGGTGCAGAAAAGGAAAACCTGGAGCTTTTAAGGGTGGAGCAATTTGAAGCCATTCCTGGTCACGGAATTAAGGTAATCCTGGAGTCAAAGGAAGTACTCATCGGCAATAAGAAGCTAATGAAGGATAGAGAGATTGCCTTAAATGAGCTAAGTGCCAGATCGGATCAGTTAGCCGGGGAAGGCAAAACACCGATGTATGTTGCAGTAGATCATAAGCTTGCCGGAATCATTGCGGTTGCCGATGTGGTGAAGGAAGGCAGTGCAAAGGCAATTCAGAAGCTTCAGGAAATGGGAATCGAGGTTGTCATGATTACCGGTGATAACCGTAAGACTGCCGAAGCGATCGCTAAGCAGGTAGGCATCTACCGCGTTCTTGCAGAAGTGCTGCCGCAGGATAAATCCAATGAGGTTAAGAAGCTGCAGGCAGAAGGTAAAAAGGTATGTATGGTCGGTGATGGAATCAACGATGCCCCTGCTCTGGTGCAAGCGGATGTAGGTATGGCAATCGGTTCCGGTACGGATGTGGCGATGGAATCCGCGGACATTGTTCTTATGCGAAGTGATTTGATGGATGTGCCGACGGCAATTCATTTAAGCAGGAGAACCATACGCAATATCAAAGAGAATTTGTTCTGGGCATTCGGTTATAATACGGCAGGCATTCCGATTGCGGCAGGCGTTCTCTACCTCTTTGGCGGACCGCTGTTAAGCCCAATGTTTGCAGCAGCGGCAATGTCCCTAAGTTCGGTTTCGGTTCTTACCAATGCGTTAAGATTAAAGAGATTTAAACCATATCATGAATGATATGAGTGCCAAAAGCTGGTTTATAAAATTACTTCATCAATTTGCACAATTTATGTATTGATAAGTAATTAGGAAACATATTTCATTCGCAACATATTGTTCTCAGAGTGCTGCATAAAACGCAGCGCAAAGCATTGCAAAAAATGTAATATTTGGGTTGAAGTACGTAATGGTACATAAGACCACAAAATACGTGATTTAAGTACCAACGACTTCAAACAGTTGCTCATTAAAGTATTGCTTCCTATTACTTAAGTTTGTTCTCGATTTTGTGCAAATAGAAGAAGGCTTTTAACACTCAAATCAAGAATTTGACGAAATAAATTGCTTGGGTGTTGGAAGCTCGTAACGGTTCCGCATCCAGCCATTAAAAATTAAAGGAGGATTTCTAATATGGAAAATACAATCATTCATGTAAACGGTATGTCATGCCAGCATTGCGTAAAAGCTGTTACGAACGCCGTTGGTGCTTTAAACGGTGTCAGCGATGTTGAGGTGGATCTAAAGGCAAAGACGGCAACCGTAGGGTTTGACAAGGAGAAGATTACCTTGGATAAAATCAAAGCAGCAATTGAAGACCAGGGCTATAATGTGGTCTAAAGCAGATAAGAGAAGCGTTATGTAGAAATAACGAGCACCGTAAGGAGCTGATGCAAAGCCTAACAGAATTGGCGGAGCAGCAGCTCCTTTTTTTCTTAAGAAATTCTTTTGAAAATTCTCCAAATTATATTATTGACATATAATATTATATGGTATATAGTATTGTTGATTTCATAATATTGATTTGAGTGTCAAAAACCGATTAATAAACCACTTTCGTCAATTTGCGCAATTTATGTATTCACAAGTCGTAATATGAAGCCTGTTTTATTCGTAACACGTTGTTGCACAAAGCATTGCAAAAAACGCAATACTTGGATTGAAGTACATAATGGTACATAAGACCACAAAATACATGGCCTAAGTGCCAACGATTTCAAACAGTTGCTCATTAAAATATGTTTTATATTACTAGTGCTTTTTCCTCGATTTGAGCAAATTGATGAAGACTATTTGTTAAGAAAGCTTTTGACTCTCAAATCAATATTAGTTATAGAATGTGACCGGAAGGGAGTTGATGATATGGTATTTAATACCGGTTCGGCCCTGCTCGATGCAATTGTTCTTGCCGTGGTTTCCATGGATTCAGAAGGAACCTATGGATATAAGATAACGCAGGATGTACGGCAGGCAATTGAAATTTCAGAATCAACTTTGTATCCCGTTCTACGAAGATTACAGAAGGATGACTGCCTGGAAGTCTATGATATGGAATTTGGAGGAAGAAACCGAAGATACTATAAGATCACGGACAAAGGCAGAGTACAGCTTAAGTTCTACAAAGATGAATGGGAAAGTTATTCTGGGAAGATTAATTATTTATTTGGAGGGGTGAGTTGATGTCAAAGATAGATTTTATGAAAGAGCTTGAAAGCCTACTATCGGATATCCCCAGTGATGAAAAAGAGGAAGCGCTCCAGTATTATGCGGATTATTTTGAGGATGCCGGAGAGGAGAATGAGGAAGCAATCATAGGGGAATTAGGTTCACCGGCAAGAGTAGCCTCCATTATAAAAGCGGAGCTTGGCGGCAATTCCTCTGAGTGTAATAGGGGGGTTTTTACGGAGAAAGGATACCAGGATACAATTCTTCCAGACGAGAAGTATGAAATCGTTGGTTCCGAAAGGCAGGAAGAAGACGAGGCTCCTGCCGGGAAAGCAAGGATGAAGCCGG
The DNA here is from genome assembly GCA_015057615.1 of Lachnospiraceae bacterium. GTDB lineage: Bacteria > Bacillota > Clostridia > Lachnospirales > Lachnospiraceae > Mobilitalea. The sequence goes on from SVEA01000055.1 coordinate 21,537, forward strand.
AAGAAAGCACCTCTCTGGAGGTATCTAAAATTTCAAATGATCAAGCGAAAAATCAGGATGGAGCCAGATACCGTAATCCGCAGGGAGAGCACCAGGCGAACGACGGATACCGTAATTCACAGGGAGATTACCGGGCGAACAATGGATACAGCAGGTCGCAAGGCGGGCAACAGGCGAACGACGGATACCATAATTCACAGAGTGGACAACGGGCGAACAATGGATATAATGGGTCGCAAAGCGGGCAACAGGCAGATGACGGATACCGCAGGCAGCAGGAAAGCTATAAGAAGAATACGAATATTGGCTTAATTATTCTGCTCTGTATTCTGGCAATTCCGGTTGGGCTTCCTGTACTGGCTACTATCTTTGGCATCACAGTTGCTTTACTTGCCACTATATTCGCTCTATTCATTGGTTTCGGTGCTGCGGGTCTTGCCTTGATGGGAGTCGGCGTCGCACTTGTAATCGCCGGTATTATAAAACTCGGGATTCCGTTTATCGGATTTGTGCTGTGCGGAGTTGGTTTGCTTAGTCTCGGATTAGGAATGCTGCTTGTAATGTTAACCGGTTTTATCGGGAAAACAGTATTTCCGGCGATCGTAAGGGGCATTGTGAATATCTGCAGGCTGCCATTTAAGAACAGGAGCGTGACGGCATGAAAACATTTTCAAGAATTTGGTTAGGAATTGGATTATTTGCGATTGTATTCGGATTGGGTTTTCTGGCTTTAGCAGCAACAAGAACGGATGTCAGAAGGAATTTTCCCGTCTATACCATTGATAAGACCTACGAGGATGTCGAAAAACTGAATATTGAAATTGCCTATGGAACGGTGGAGATCGTGGAAGGAGACCAATTTCAAATACGCGGGGAAAATCTCGTAGATGAGAAGTTTGAGACTAACGTGGAGAATGGGACTTGGTATATAAAGGATCACCGTAAGAATAAATTACCTCTCTTTGATCATGATCTGCCGCTGAACGGGATTTCATGGAGTAAGGATAATTCACCAAGGATCACCATCACGCTTCCCAAGGATTTTGTAGCGGATAATATTACCCTGAAGGTTCATGCAGGTGAAGTCAGAGCGAATACGGTACGGGCAAAGAGGGGTGCATTTTCAGTGGGTGCAGGGACTTTAAAGGTGGATCGGCTTCAGATTTTAGAGGATTCTAAGTATCAAGTTGGTGTTGGAGAAATCATCGTGGAGCAGATTGCAGCCGGGAATGTTCAGATCGTTTGCGGAGTCGGTGAGGTTCAAATCGATGGTACGATTACCGGTGAGAGTGAGATCCAATGCAATATAGGAAGTGTGGCACTTAATTTGCAGGGAAAACGGGAAGACTATTCCTACCTCATTGACAGCAGCATCGGAGATATAACGATCGGTAATGAGAGTGTAGGCGGCTTCGGCAAGAATAAAAGAATTGATAATAATTCGGAAAATATTTTGGATATTCAATGTAATATTGGCGAGGTTACTATTGATTTTACGGAATATTAAGGTAAGATTAAATTAGGATTATAGGAAAGGAGAATTTATATGGAACAGAAAAAATTATATCGATCCTCAAAGGACAAGATGCTTTGCGGAGTGTGCGGAGGAATTGCAGAATATATCAACCTGGATCCAACGATTGTCCGCCTGCTGTGGGTTGTTATCAGCCTTGCAGGAGGATTTGGCGTACTGCTATATATTATTGCAGCAATTATTATGCCGATTCATTAATCCGTTTCATGGATAATGTTTCGCTAATTAAAGATGCAATCGCTAGGAAATACTACGGGTTTGATATTGGGATGCAAGAACACATAAGCTTTTTCAGAAAGAAAAGCAAGCCAAAAAACGGCCCCGCCTCGACGGGGGCGCGGGGTAGTTTTTGGCTTGCTTTCTATTTGCGCTCACCTGCTTGATATGAGTGTTAAAAGCCGATTTATAAAACTAACTTCATCAATTTCACAATTTATGCATTGATAAGTAATAGGAAACATATTTCATTCGCAACACATTGTTTCCAAAGTGCTGCATAAAACGCAGTGCCAAGCATTGCAAAAAATGCAATACTTGATTGAAGTACGTAATGGTACGTACCAACGACTTCAAACAGTTGCGCATTAAAATATTGTTTCCAATTACTTAAGTTTTACCTTGCTTTGTAAAAATTGATGAAGACGATTTGTTAAGAAGGCTTTTAACACTCATATCCTACTTTATAAAACTTTTTTTAGAATAGTAATGATTTGAGCCGCTTCGAAAGGTTTCGCAAGAAATTCAGCAGCTCCATATTTGATTGCATCTACCATTTTTGTCTTTTGGCCTGCAGCGGTTACCATAATGATCTTAGCACTGTTATCGTATTCCATGATAAGCTTTAGAGCCTCCAGACCATCCATTACCGGCATCGTAATATCCATGGTTGTTATGTCCGGATGGAGTTCCTGGAATTGTTCTATGCCATCCTTACCATTCACGGCTTCTCCAACAACTTCATGTCCTTCTTCCTCTAATATGCCTCTAAGAATTTTACGCGAAGTCTTTGAATCATCCACTATCAGAATTCTTGCCATATCCTATTCCTCCCCCTAATCGATTTTAACTAAACTATTCATTGCAACAATAAGTTCCACTTTAGCGCCATCCATTAACATCGGAATGATAATGACTTCTCCGTTCGTTATAATCTTTTTATTCCGTTCAAAAAGTGGCGGAGTCATATCCATATGAATATCTTCCTCGCTAAGCTTGGAAGCAAATAATCCATTATTGCAATTGATAAACTCACAGACGGAATCAAAGGCATCCTCATCCATCCGGTCAAATTTCTCTTTTGCAAATGGCTCTGCGATATGTAATAATTCATCTTTCCCGGAAGCGAAGCCTGCGAAAATCTGATGCTCCCCATTCATATGCTGGTAAGCCAGGTTACCGAAGGCATAGTTGCTTTTCTTATAGGATTTTTGAAGTACAACTTCACTATTAATAAAGCGTACCAGATTCCGGATCGCCAGGCTGATGTAATCGCAGAGGAAGGGATTGTCTGCTTCCACAAACAGCGGAATAATACGATCAATATCACCGGATTTTAAGGCATCAATCTCGTAGTCAGTAAAACCGTACTCGTTTTTGTACTCCTCCAGATAGCTTTCGATTTCCTCTATGGTAAGTACCTTGTTTTCTGTTATCGCCTGAACGAATTTACTATACGGATTGCCCTGCATATTAAGCAGATAAGCAACCTCCTCCGATAGAAGATAACCCTTTTCAATTGCCACATCACCAAATCGGAGATCCATTTTCTTCTGAAGTTCATTCACTTCATCTGCCTGCTTGGCTGTTAATAACTTTTCTGCTACAGCAATTACCCCCAATTTTGCTGGGCTGGATTTTTGATGTGCAATTATTTCATTAAATTCTGCTTGAGAAATCCTATTCTTTTCTAACAAATAACGCCCAAAATACTGCCCGAACATGTTATTTCTCCTTTCATCGATCAAGATTGCAACCCCAATGCAACTTAATTCAATTTTCTTTAAATAAAACCCTATACCTCTAATATACAACATAATTCATAAAAAATATAGCCATTATTTTAAAAATAATGATAATATTGTTATAAAACACAAATAATGGTACGACTATCTGATTATATTTCTGCTTTTCTCTATGTTTTTATCCGAACTATGCATGATTGTGTAAAAAATGTGCTATGTTAATAAAACAAAGTTTGTCTTTTTTGAAGAAGGTATTCGCTGCCGAATTGTATATATATAAGGTTCGATTCTGATCCAAATCTTGAAATGACTTATAACATTTCTATCCTCGTGTATAATTAGTAGCAAAGAGTTTGCCTTGGCAAACTCTCACGCCGAGCGTGTTCTGCCATGGGCAGATAAATACCTTACACACGAGTGCGCATCCTTAGCGGAGCGTTTTTTGTCGTATAGGACGCAATTTCCTATACGACAAAAAATATTTTTAGGCTAATGACAATTAAGATCATCTATGATAAAGTATTGTTTAAGTTAGGAAGAGAACTGGAGGTCAAAATGAAAACAATAATTGATTTAATAGCAGAAGAAGTGAAACAAGCCTTTGTTCAGAGTGGCTTTGATGACAAATACGGGACGGTCACAATATCAAACCGGCCGGATTTGTGCCAGTATCAGTGCAATGGCGCATTGGCAGCGGCAAAGCAGTATCGGACAGCACCAATGACGATTGCACAGCCAGTTGTAGAGCTTCTTGAAAAAAATAATATATTTTCGGAGATTACGGCGATCACGCCCGGCTTTATTAATATTACCGTAAGCAAGGATTTCCTGGCAGGTTATATGAATCAAATGAGAAAGGAAGAGAATTTTGGCTGCGAGAAGGAGCCAAATCCAAGAACTATTATTATCGATTACGGCGGGCCCAACATTGCTAAGCCACTTCATGTCGGTCATATGCGTTCTGCGATCATCGGCGAGAGCATCAAGAGGATTCTTACCTTTATGGGAAATAAGGTAATCGGGGATGCCCATCTGGGAGACTGGGGTACCCAAATGGGGCTGGTAATTGCCGGGTTACGTCAGAGAAAACCGGATCTGGTATATTTTGATGACAGCTACGAAGGGGAATATCCCGCAGAAGCTCCTTTCACCATAACGGAATTGGAGGAAATCTATCCGGCTGCCAGTGAATATTCAAAGAACAACCCGGAATTCAGAGAAGAGGCAAAGCATATTACCTACCTCCTCCAGAATGGGCACAGAGGATATCGTGCGATCTGGAATCATATCCTTGAGGTTTCAATCACAGACTTAAAGAAAGTATATCAAAGGCTGAATGTAACCTTTGATCTATGGAAAAAGGAAAGTGACGCACAACCTTATATACCCGATATGGTTCAGTACTTTAAAGATAATAATTATGCAAGAATCAGCGAGGGCGCTCTTGTTGTGGATGTTAAGGAAGAGACGGACACAAAAGAGATTCCTCCCTGCATGATTTTAAAATCGGATGGTGCAACTCTTTACAACACGACGGATCTCGCTACAATCGTGGAGCGTATGAAATTATTTGCACCGGATCGAATGATCTATATTACGGATAAACGGCAGGAGCTTTATTTTGAAACCATCTTTCGCTGCGCCAGAAAGACAAAACTGGTGAAGGAGGATACCGAGCTTAACTTTATTGGTTTTGGTACCATGAACGGGAAGGACGGGAAGCCTTTTAAGACTAGAGAGGGCGGCGTGATGCGTCTGGAGCATCTTATTAAGAGCGTGACGGATGAGGTGTATCGTAAGATTCTGGAAAACCGTAGTATGGAAGAGCAGGAAGCGAAAGAGGTTGCGGAAAAAGTCGGCGTTGCCGCTTTAAAATATGGAGACCTCTCCAATCAGGTGTCCAAGGATTATGTCTTTGATGTTGAGCGTTTTACTTCCTTTGAAGGAAATACCGGACCATATATCCTTTACACCATTGTTCGTATTAAATCCATTCTTTCTAAATATGAGGAAATGGGAAGGAAGCTTTCGAAGAATGCGGTTATTCTGCCCGCCTCTTCCGATTATGAGCAGGCGTTAATGCTGGAGCTGGCGAAGTTTAGTGAAGTGATGGATTTCGCATATCAGGAGACGGCTCCAAACCGCATTTGCCAATACCTCTTTGATCTGGCGGATGCATTTAACAGCTTCTATCATGAAACAAAGATTATTGCGGAGGAAGATGAGAAGCAGCAATCCTCCTGGATTATTTTAATTACTTTGGTTCTGGATATCCTTCTTACCTGTACGAATTTAATTGGTATTGAAGCGCCGGAGCGTATGTAATCAAATAATGTATTACTTATGAGAGTGTGGGGGGAAAACCGGCACTCTCATTCCAAATACGAAACTCTCTAGCTAAGTTATAGGAGTGTCAAAAGCCTTCTTAACAAATCGTCTTCATCAATTTGCATAAATCAAGGTAAACCATAAGTAATGGGAAACAATATTTTAATACGCAATTGTTTGAAGTCGTTGGCACTTACCATTACGTACTTCATTCCAAGTATTGCGTTTTGTGCAATGCTTTGCGCTGCGTTAATACAGCACTTTGGGAGCATGTGTTACGAATGAAATTTATATTATATTACTTATCAATACATTGTGCAAATTGACGAAGTTGGTTTATAAATCGGCTTTTAGCACTCATATCATAGAATGGAAAGGAAGAAACCGGTGCTAATTCTGATTAAAAATGGTTATGTGATTGATCCCGCAGCGGATCGGGAAGGGTACTATGATATTCTGATTGAAGATGATCTGGTGAAACAAATTGACCGCAGCATTCCCGAGGAGGAATTCGAGGAAATGGCGGACGAGAGTGAACGGGTACGGATTGATGCTGCCGGTAAATATGTAATGCCTGGCTTTATCGATCTTCATGTGCATCTGAGGGAGCCTGGTTTCGAATATAAGGAGACCATACGGACCGGCGCTCTGGCAGCGGCGGCAGGCGGCTTTACTACCATCTGCCCGATGCCGAATACAAAGCCTACAATCGATTCTGCGGATCGAATCCGCTTCCTTAAGGATAAGGCAGCGAAGGAGGCAGTGATTCATGTTCTTCCAATCGGCTCGATAACCCTGGGGCAGGAGGGGAAGGTTCTGGCGGATATAGCTTCGATGGCAGAAGCCGGTGCGGTGGCACTCAGCGAAGATGGTAAATCCGTTATGGACAGCGCCTTATATGCGAAAGCAATGCGAGAGGCAGCAAAGGCAGGAATTCCGATTTTTGCTCACTGCGAAGATAAAGACCTTGCCGCAAATGGGGTGATGAATGCCGGAAAGCGAGCGGAGGAGCTTGGTCTTACAGGTATAAGCAATGCAGTCGAGGACATTATTACGGCAAGGGATATCCTGCTGGCAAAGAAAACCGGCGTACGGCTTCATATCTGCCACTGTTCTACGGTGGACAGTGCGAGTTTCATTGGATTAGCGAAGGAGAAGGGGCTGCCGGTTACCGGTGAGGTCTGCCCGCATCATTTCGCCCTGTCGGACGAGGATATTCCCGCAGACGAAGCCAATTATAAGATGAATCCTCCTTTAAGATCCCCGAAGGATGTCCAGGCGGTTAAGGAAGCCTTACGAAATGATATTATCGATGTGATAGCTACCGATCATGCCCCTCATGGGGAAGAGGAGAAATCAGGATCCATGGTGAATGCCCCATTTGGTATTGTAGGGCTGGAGACCGCATTTTCCCTGACCATGACCGAACTGGTAAAACCAGGGGTAATCACCCTTCGGCAGATGGTAGAGAAAATGAGTGCCAATCCGGCGAACATACTTGGGATACGGCGGGGCTGTATAGAGAAAGGCTGGGTTGCAGACCTGGTGATAGCAGATCCGAAGAAAGAATACCGGATCGATAAGAGTAAGTTCTATTCGAAAGGAAGAAATACGCCTTTCAATCAAAAAAAAGTTGTCGGAAGAATTGAATATACCTTGGCAGCCGGTAAGATTGTTTATAAAGCAAAGGTTTAATCGAAGTTACGTTCCATTATAGAGTTTGTGTCTGCGCGGCATCCACAAACCCTATAACATAAAAAAGCTGCGCGGAAATGAGGTTAAAGATGATTAATACATTAATTAAGAAAATTGAGCAGTTAAGTGCACCGCTGGTGGTTGGTCTGGATCCGATGCTTAACTTTATTCCGGAACAGATATTGCAGCGTGCGTACAGCGAAAAAGGGGAAAACCTGGAGGGTGTGGCTTCTGCTATCTGGGAATTTAATAAAGGAATCATTGATGCAGTCTATGACCTTATTCCCGCCGTGAAGCCGCAGATCGCAATGTATGAGCAGTTCGGTCTGGAAGGACTGAAGGTATATAAGCAGACCATTGATTACTGTAAGGAAAAAGGTCTTGTTGTTATTGGAGATGTAAAGCGCGGAGATATCGGCTCAACATCCGCAGCCTATGCAACCGGACATCTTGGGAAGATAACGATGGAAGGCAGGGATTACAGAGGATTTGACGAGGATTTTATTACGGTGAATCCGTATCTTGGCTCGGATGGGATTCTACCTTTTATTGATGTGTGCAAAGAGGAGAAGAAAGGGTTGTTCGTATTAGTTAAAACATCGAATCCTTCCAGTGGAGAGTTTCAGGATCAATTGATCGGCGAGAGGCCGCTGTATGAATTGGTCGGAGAAAAGGTAGCAGAGTGGGGCAGGCTTCATATGGGAGACTCCTATAGCTATATCGGAGCAGTCGTTGGTGCAACCTATCCGGAAGTAGGCAGAGCACTTCGTAAAATTATGCCGAAAACCTACCTTTTGGTACCAGGATATGGAGCGCAGGGAGGAAAAGCAGAAGATCTGGCGGATTATTTTGATAAGGATGGATTGGGAGTCATCGTGAACTCCTCCCGAGGAATCATTGCTGCATACAAACAGAAGGGGTATGAGAAATTCGGTCCGCAGGCTTATGCGGACGCTTCCAGACAGGCTGTAATCAACATGAGAGAGGATTTAAAGAAGGCTTGGTTAAAAACAGATAAAAACTTAAGATAGAAACTTAACAAGTATTATTGCAATAAAATAAAAATGATACAAGGAGGTCTGTGATCTTCCTGTAATGCACTGTTTGAAAGACAGATTGTTTATTTTGTGTGACATAAGCGAACAAATTTACATTTGCACGATAGTGGCATACAAAATGAATGACCTGTCTTTCGACCTGTGTGTGAAGGAAGGTCATTGGCCTCCTTGTATCAATCGCAACCTAAATTGCAATAGCTTTTTAGAATTTTTCCGGTTCCGCATACGTTGCACCGTAGGTTTCTACCGTTACTTTCTCCATAATCTGCGGCTCTAAGGGCACATCGGAGTAGTTTGTCTTTGTCTCAGCTATTTTATTTACGACATCCATTCCCTCGGTAACTTTGCCAAAAGCAGCATAGGAACCATCAAGATGGGGTGAATCCTTATGCATGATAAAGAACTGGGAGCCTGCGGAATTCGGATGCTGTGATCTTGCCATAGAAATAACGCCGGCTTCATGCTTTAAGTCATTCATAAAATTGTTATAGGTAAATTCCCCTTTGATCGAATAACCCGGACCGCCCATGCCATTTCCATCCGGGTCTCCGCCTTGTATCATAAAACCGCGGATAATCCGATGAAAGGTCAGTCCGTCATAGAAACCTTTTCTCACGAGTGAAATAAAATTATTAACCGTATTCGGAGCGATTGCCGGGTACAATTCTAATTTCATGGTATCGCCATTTTGCATTTTGATCGTTACAATTGGGTTTTTGTCTGCCATATTTAATTTCCTTTCCTATATATCTTAAGTCCTAATTATATCTGCCTTTTGCTGCTAAATATAACATAGTAGGATTAATTTTGTCAAGACTAGTAAAATATTGGTATGCCATAAAATCGGTTCCATTGCGGGTTAACGCAAACTGCAATTGAATTTTCAATTGCAGTATTATATGATAATAGAAGGATATTTATTATTTCAATATCAATTTGCACTGTAGGAAAACGATTTTAATTCGCAACCGTTTGAAGTTGTTGGTACTTAGACCCACGTATTTTGTGGTCTTATGTACCATTACGTACTTCAAACCCAAGTATTGCGTTTTTTACAACGCTTTGGGGAACACGTATTGTGAATTAAAATAGTTTCATATTACTTGATACCAAATAAAGTAGCAATTATAGGGAAGGGGCATTAAGATTATGCAGCAAATATACACCATAGGTATTAAAACCGGACAGCCTGCGGCTATGATTGACATTACGAAGGAAGTACAGAAGCTGGTAAAGGAAAGCGAAGTAAAGCAGGGAATCTGCGTCGTATTTGTTCCGCATACAACGGCAGGAATTACGATTAATGAGAATGCGGATCCGGATGTTGTTCGTGATATGACGATGGAGATGAATAAGATTGTGCCTATGAAGGATAATTACAACCATATGGAGGGGAATTCTGCTGCCCATATTAAGGCAAGTGTGATGGGCTTTTCAGAAACGATTCTGATTGAGGATGGAAGGTTGCTACTTGGTACCTGGCAGGGAATCTATTTTATGGAATATGATGGACCAAGATTTCGTAAAGTGTATGTTAAAATTTTGGAAGGATAAGTGGACGATTTTTGTGAAAAATCTCTCAAATTATCCCTTGTGTCCGATAATAAACTCTGTTAATATAAAGCAGATAAAGGCTATCATTCTTAGAAGCAGCTAACATGACAGGATAGACAAAAGAAGATCGTACGTATAGGAGTAATGCAATGGCAACATTAGAAAATCAAACAATTGTAGTACAGAAAACAAGAATTGCAGAGGATATCTACAGTCTCTGGCTGCAGGCACCGAGGATCGCAGAGGCGGCTGTGCCGGGGCAATTTATCTCTTTATACTGCAGGGATGGCAGCCGTATTCTTCCGAGACCGATCAGTATTTGTGAAATAGACCGGGAGACGGGAAGAATTCGAATCGTATTCCGGGTAGTGGGAAAAGGAACGAAGGAATTTTCTCTTCTGATAAAAGGGCAGCCGCTTCGTGTTATGGGTCCGCTTGGCAATGGCTTTACGCTTGAGGGAAAGAAGACGATCCTTATCGGCGGAGGTATCGGAATACCGCCGATGTTGGAGCTGGCAAAGCAGTTAAATTGTGAGAAACAGGTGGTATTAGGATACCGTGACATTACCTTTATGGAGAAGGAATTTGAACCATATGCAAGGGTGTATCTGTCGACGGAGGATGGAAGTCAGGGAGTGAAGGGCAATGTCCTGGATGCAATTCGCCATTATCAGCTGGAGGCTGATATCATCTATGCCTGCGGTCCCATTCCTATGTTAAGGGGAATCAAGGAATATGCCGGAGAGCATTCGATAAAAGCGCAGTTGTCCTTGGAGGAACGGATGGCATGCGGGATCGGGGCATGCTTTGCCTGCGCATGCAAGTCAAAGGAGACCGATCCGCATACGAATGTTAAGAACAAACGCATCTGCAAGGACGGACCTGTTTTTTATGCGGAAGAGGTGGAACTATGAATACATCCGTTAAGATCGGCAATATAGAGTTTAAGAACCCAGTTACTACGGCATCCGGTACCTTTGGATCCGGAATGGAATATGCCGACTTTTATGATCTATCCTGCTTAGGAGCGGTTACCACGAAGGGGGTTGCAAGCGTCCCATGGCAGGGAAACCCTACGCCCAGAATAGCGGAGACCTATGGAGGAATGCTGAATGCAATCGGACTCCAAAATCCGGGTGTGGATGTTTTTATTCATCGTGATATCCCTTTCCTGCGGCAATACGACACGAGAATCATTGTCAATGTCGTAGGGAAAACCGTGGAGGATTATTGTGAGGTTGTGGAGCGCCTTGCCGATTGTGACGTTGATCTGCTGGAAATCAATATTTCCTGCCCGAATGTAAAGGAGGGCGGTATTGCCTTTGGTCAGAATGCAAGGCGGGTCGAGGAAATTACGTCAGAGATTAAAAAGAGAGCAAAGCAGCCGATTATTATGAAGCTGAGTCCGAATGTTACGGATATTACGGAGATGGCGAAAGCAGCAGAAGCAGGCGGAGCGGACGCGCTTTCCTTAATCAACACCCTGACGGGAATGAAAATCGATATCCATCGAAGGACCTTCGTCCTGGCAAATAAAACCGGAGGACTATCCGGTCCTGCGATCAAACCGGTTGCGGTTCGCATGGTATATCAGACGGCAAATGCGGTCAAGCTCCCGATCATCGGTATGGGCGGGATAAGAAACGCGGAGGATGCGCTGGAATTTATCATGGCGGGAGCCACCATGGTTGCTGTGGGTACGGCAAATTTCATGTATCCAACCGCTGCGCGTGAGGTGGCAGAAGGCATCCGGCAATATATGACGGCATATGGAATTGAAGATATCAATACGTTGATTGGATGCGTTAGTGATCGCTGAAAGTGAAATGCATGGATTGGTTGTGTGAATGTTCACGGATCGGAATGTATAATAGATGGGAATGGGTTTAAACGATAGTCAAATTTGATTTGAGTGTCAAAAGCCGATTTATAAACCAACTTCGTCAATTTGCACA
>SVEA01000056.1 GCA_015057615.1 Lachnospiraceae bacterium
GCCTGATAGGGTGTGTAGGCGGTAACAAATTCCTCCTTCGAGGTGATCTGCTTAACGATCGACGGAATATAATGCCGATAGGCTCCGGCTCCCCGAAAGATGGTTTTAAATACACGGTTTTTCCCTGCGATTTCTCGTATCTTGTTCGTTACTTCCATCTCCGACAATCCGGAGGGCAGATTAAGTTCTCTATTCAAACGAACTTTTTCCGGGATGGAGGTAAATAAATCCTCTACTTGCTTCCTGCCAATCGAATGAAGCATTTCCCGCTGTTCCTGTAAGGTATTCGGTACATAGCTTCCCATCTTATTCCTCCTTACTTATAAGCTCGTCGTATTCATCCTCCGTCAAGAGTTCTACTTTATCGCTGACATCCCCTATTTCTGTAAACCATGCTTCCATTGGATCCGAATTAATCAGCTCCGGATGGTCAAATAGTTCTTCATTTACTTTACGTACCATCCCGGTCACCGGGCAGTACACATCCGACACAGCTTTTACCGACTCAACATCCGCAAAGGTTTCCCCTGCGGTTACTTCGTCGCCTTCTTCCGGCAGATTAACGAATACCAGATCACCCAATTCATTTTGGGCATAATCGGTCAAACCGATTCTTACCGTCGTTTCCTCAAGGAATTGAACCCATTCGTGAGTTTTGGTATAAAAGAGATCTTGCTTCATAATGATTTCCTCCTATTTTGTGATAAATATACTTTTAATTTTAGTATTACCAATCGTATTTTATTATAACTTTTACAGTTTATTACACTCAACTTATGACACTCCTATCCATCCTTTTTAAATGCTTCTCATTTTCCGATGGCAGAATATCAGAATCCGCAAAGCCCAGTGATCCTTACCGCTTATAAAAAGGCAGATTTACCACTTCTGCTGGAATCCTTCTCCCCCGTACCTCTACCTCTACCGGCGTCCCGATCTCTGTATAGACAAGATGAAGCAGCGCCATTGCAGCCGGTTTTCCAAGGTAGGGGCAATGCGTTCCGGAGGTCGTGATACCAATCTGCTTATCCTTCACATAAACCGGGCAGTTCTCTCTGGCAATCCCTCTGCCAGTAATCGATAGCCCTACTCTTTTACGTGTTATCTCCCTGGATAGCAGAGCCTTCTTCCCAACGAAATCCTCTTTATCCATCTTCACTGCAAATCCAAGACCGGTTTCTAACGGGGAAATGACATCATCCATTTCATGTCCATAGAGAGGCATTCCCGCTTCCAGCCGCAACGTATCTCTTGCTCCCAGTCCACACGGGATCAACCCCTGCTCCGCTGCCTCATTACTGCCTGCATTACCTTCAGGATTGCCGGCTCCCATCAGTGCATCCCAAAGCTTACCGGCTTCCTCCGGCTTGCAGTACAATTCATATCCATCCTCACCGGTATATCCTGTCCTTGAAACTAAGCAAATGACCCCTGCTACAGCTACGTGATCTGTAAACGTATAATATTTCACCGGCAGCTTCAAAGGATCCGCAAGCTTCTTAAGAATTGCTGTGGAATTTGGTCCCTGAAGCGCAAGCTGTGCCACCTCGTCTGAGATATCCTTAAACTCCACTTCACCAGATAAATGTGCTTTCATCCACTTGACGTCTTTCTGGCGATTCGCTGCATTTACAACAACGAGGTAGGAATCCTCACTTTTACGATAGATGAGCAGATCATCCACCACGCCGCCATTTTCATTACACATGGGACTGTATTTTACCTGACCATCAACCATCTTGCTGCAATCATTCGTAACCAGCCTCTGAATATTGCTCCGTGCATCCTTTCCGGTAAAGGTCACCTCGCCCATATGGGATACATCGAACAGCCCTGCTGCCGTTCGGACTGCCATATGTTCCTTAATCACACCGGTCTCATATTGAACCGGCAATAGATAGCCTGCAAAGGGTACCATTTTCCCTTTGTACTGTAAATGTTGATCATAAAGGGGTGTTTTTTTCTCCATTTTTATATCCATTCCTTTCAAAGTCTGGAGACTTTGTGCGTACGTAGCACAAATCTCCGGTTGAAAGAATGAAATTCTTTCAACCTTTTCCCTCATTTCTGCGCTGCTTTGTAGTCTCACTTACGAGACAATGCGCATAGATTCTAATATAGTGTATTCCTAAAGTCTTGACATTTAATACAAGATTGATAAGAATGTCTAAAGCCCTTTTAACATGCTTTTGACAATCTGCTTCTCTTTAGGAATTTGTATTAAAAAAAGCGTACTGATTACGCAAACGGATTCACATACTAGTGCGCCTGCTATAATCAATACGCTTCTGTTGACCTACCTGAACATTTTCTATTGCCTGAGAGCTTCCCAATTCTTTTTTTCTGCCGTAATCAAGGAATCCTATCATTACAATTTCCATCCATAATCCCTCCAAATCCCTCTTCCGATTTGCTCCATTATAATAGAGTTGTAGGTATAAGTCAACATATTATAGTGCTTTGTTTTATTATCTTTGTGAACATTGACTATATTATATCAAGGTATTGGTGCAGAAAGAGAAAATGTATCACATACAATTCCCTCTCTTTTAAAACAGCACTTGTTGATACATATTAAGATTCTAATTGTAGATAACGAATACCCCATTTACGCTAGTATTTTTTCAAAAGCAATGCGTTTACTATGATCTTCCAAATAAATCACACCACAGTAAGCGAAACCATTCTTCTCCAAGAGCTTCTGCATCGAGAGATTCTCCTCATGGGTATCCACTTTAATACTATGCACTCCCTTTTCCAGACAGATTTCTTCTACTCGCTCCAGCATTACAGAAGACAGCCCCTGCCCCTTATATTCCTCATGCACAGCGATCCTGTGTACCACCCCATAGGGCCAAATGCTCTTCCATTCCCCCTCATAGATTCGGTCATAGGTGCTTTCCCCATCAAAGGAAACAGCGGCAGTCCCCAATAGGAGACTATCCTTTACCAGGACATATCCGATCTGTTCCCGAATATCCTTCTGAATCGTCTCCAAATTAGGATAATTGTTCTGCCACTGATCAATTCCACGGCTTTTAAGATAAGCCTGCGCTTGCCGGATAATCTTAAGAATACCGTCGGCATCCGCCGTGGTTGCTTTACGAAACTCCATGTGGTTCTCCTTATCTTCTGATATGAGTGTCAAATCCCTCATGCGTTTGCCGCACCACTATGAATGAAAACTGGTTACTGACACTTTTTGGTTTATTAGTTACTTTATTTTGGTTATAATCAATACCATACAGTAGTGAGATCGAAGCTTTATTGAGGTA